>JASIJW010000301.1:0-3731 GCA_030050035.1 Acidobacteriaceae bacterium
AGAGCTACCGCATGATGATGGCCGCGCTTCTCCAGTACCAGGCCAAAGACGGCATGTGGCGCCAGCTCATCGACCATGACGACGCATGGGAGGAGACTTCGAGCACAGGCATGTTCACCTTTGCGATGATCACCGGCGTTAAGAATGGCTGGCTCGATGCGGCGACCTACGGTCCAGCCGCGCGCCGTGCGTGGATCGCAGTGACCGGCTTCATCGACCAGAACGATGACATGACGCAGGTCTGCGAAGGGACGAACAAGCTCAACAGCCTGGATTACTACCTGAACCGCCCGCGCCGCACCGGCGACTTTCACGGCATGGAGCCGATCCTATGGTCGGCGACGGAGCTGTTGCGATAGCGGTTTAGCGAGTCAGCGGGTCAGCGAGTTAGCGAGTCAGCAAAGAAACGGAACGATGCTAACTCGCCGACTCGCCGACTTGCTACATGCGCGCAGCGCAAGCTAACCTGCTGCTTCTTTCAATCCAGCCGCGTCAGGAACGCGTTGCCTTCTTTCGGATGCGTGCTGCGCGCGATGTCTTCGGCCATCTGCATATCGTCGCCCGGCGGCCGTATGCGGACCCAGTAGCTGTCTTCGCCGGGGAACTCAATCACATTTGAGCCGGGGTACTCGCGCAGAAGCGCGGTTTTCAACCGCAGGGCCGCGCGCTGGCTGTGGAAGGCGCCGATCTGCACGCACCACCGGCCGCCGGAGTCGATCGGCTTTGGCGCCTCGTAGACATCAATGCGCACCCGCGCCGTTCCACTGCGGTATATGCCCGTTGCTTTCGCTGAGGCGATGGTCAGGTCGATGACCCGGCCATGCACGAACGGGCCGCGATCGTTAATGCGCATCGCGCCGGACTGGCCGGTCTCAAGGTTCGTCACTACCACCAGCGATCCCATGGGCAGCGTCCGGTGCGCAGCCGTCATTGCCTCGTCATTGAATACCTGGCCGTTCGCCGCCTTGCGACCTTTATAGGGAGCCGTGTACCAGGAGGCGTAGCCGACCTGCGAGGCAATGGGCTCGTGCGTGGATATGTAATCCAGGTCTTCCTGCGTGACGCCGCCCTGCGGAATTGGGGTGATGGGAATGCGCGCTGGCGACTCTGCTTCAGATTCAGTTTGAGCCGGCGGCGGGGCTGGCGCTTCGGCGGGCGGCATGGCCTGCGGCGGTGGCATCTGGCTCTGGTTGCGATGCCGGCAGCCGGCGGCCAGCAGCACAAGCGCCGAGACGCATGCCAAGCCCGCGCGCCGCACAACAGCCCGCCCGAAACCTCCAAATGGCCCCGTGGTGGTGCTCAAGCGCGCGGGTCCCTACTCGATGAACCCGATGCATTTTGTGGCGGATTCTGGGCCGGATTCCTGTCTTGCCCCGGGGGAGGATTTTGTCGATTGCCAGATGCCTCGAACCGGTCGGCCAGGTTGCGCAGCGTGTCGGAAACTCGCCGCATGGCAGTAATCGACTCCCGCCGCACGTGAGGCACGACGGAGTCATTCACATAGCCAATGGCGTGGCGCAGCTCAAGCTCGATCAGATCGATAATTTCTTCGAAGCGATGGCCAAGTCCCGGTCCAGTGCCCGGCCCGAACGGTGGATTTGTGCTCATGCAGGTAACCTTTGTTGGGGTAACTTAGCTTAAGTCACTCGCCATTAGTCTGCTAACCCGCGCTGCGCTTCGTCAATCCTTCACCGGGCTCCGGAGATCAGGGGTTGTCACATCCGTTAACTGTCGCCGGGCCGAACGAGCGCTCTTTCTGCTACTGAACCCATAATAGAGTCGTTTGTTGCGAGTGTTGCGTGCGACTCTTTTGGGCTAGCCTGCGTCCCATCATCTATTGGCGAATAGAACACAGGACCGGATGGAGGCCGCACAGGCGGATGATAGCGACTGAAGTGAGCTGGCGGCGAAAGACGGTGTTGGCCGTCATTCTGCTCGTCACCGCAGGCGGAATCAGCGCGGCCGCTCAAGCCGGTTCGCCGGGCGAGGTGAAGACTCTACCCCCTGCCCCGCAGCCTGCGCAGCAGGCAAAGTCCAGCTCGGTAGGCCCGTGCGAGCTGCGCAACGCCGCCGCCACGCTTGCGGCAACGGCAGCCGTGCGGGCTACTGCGGTGGCAGAGAACGATAGCGCGGCGCTTTCGGAGCCGCCCAGAATTGTCGGCATCACTCTCTGCGTGCCTCATGTGCCCGTCATCAACTGGTATGCCCGGTTTCTGAACGGGCCGGCGGTCAAGCCGCTCACGCCACTCCAGAAGGCGCACCTGGCTGGGCGCAACCTCGTCGACCCTTTCAATCTGCTCACCATCGGCGGCGAAGCCGCAGTCACCATCGCCTTCAATTCGCATTCCATTTACGGTCCCGGCTGGGATGGCTACGCCAAAAACGTGGGTACGAGCTTTACGCAGGATATGGTCGGCGAGTTCTTCGGCACGTTTCTCATTCCTTCAATTACGCATCTGGACCCGCACTACCATCGCATGCCCAATGCCAGCATCAAGCGCCGCGTCTACCACTGCATTTACCAGGTCGCCTGGACCCAGGGCGACAACGGCAAGGGCATGCTCAACTACTCAACTCTGGTAGGTTTTGCCGCCGACGATGCGGTCAACAACCTCTACGTCCCCGGGCAGCAGACCAACTTCGGCGCCAGCGCGGCACGGTACGGAACTGCGCTAGGCACGGCTCCCATCGACAACTTCATCACCGAGTTCCTGCCCGATATCGCCAGCCATATTCATGTGCGGGTGGTGCTGGTGCAGCGCATCATCAATCAGGTGGCGCGCACGGAATCCGCGTCTTCTTCGGAGTAGCGCAAGGACACCGCCCACGCAGACGAAATTGCACGGCATTTGTTTGCCGAACAGGTTGAAAATTCAAGGCTTCGCGCAACCCTGCCCCAACCCCCGTTCCCTTCCCAATTTCGCCATTCGCTGGTGCCATTTCCCCGTTCGCTGCGGCAGCATTGGGCCAGCCAGCCCATACGCGTACTCTTCTCAATGAGTTTCCAGGCCCCGTAGGTTCTGTCGCGGGTCCATCAGCCGGCCCGGCAGTAGAGATTTGCCGGCGGTTGCTCCACTACTTTTTCTGGGGAGATTGCATCATGGCCAAAGCCACAAAGTATGCCGAGAAAGCCGCCGTTTACGCGGCAAAGGGTGCGTGGGTTGTCTTCGAGCGCCTCAACCGCATCAGCCCCAACCCGTCCTTCAAGCCCAAGTGGAGCGACAAGCCGCTTCTCAAGTCCTGGCAGAAGGAAAAACCCCCGCTCGGCTGGCCGCGCACCACAGACTCGCTCTGCCCCAAGTGCGTCCCCGAGATCCGCAAGCAAATCCTCGACGGCAAGCTGCCCCACGAGGTTCTGCTCAACGAGAAAGTGGGCGAGATCAAGGCGCAGATCATCGAGCGCGACGGCAAAATCCTCATGGTGAAGGACTGCCCCAAGCACGGCCACTTCGAAGACGTGATGTCGATCGATCCGGCCTTCTTCAAGCACCTCGAAGAGAGCTTCCCCGGCCGCGACATCCGCGCCCACAACGACTCCAAGCTCCACAACCACGGCACGTCGACGGTGACCCACGGCCGCGGCTCGGTGCTGACCATCGACCTTACCAACCGCTGCAACATGATGTGCGACCCCTGCTTCATGGACGCCAACCAGGTCGGCTTCGTCCACGAGCTCACCTGGGACGAGATCAAGCAGATGCTCGACAACGCCATCACCATCAAGCCCCGCC
>JASIJW010000302.1:0-3522 GCA_030050035.1 Acidobacteriaceae bacterium
AGCTGCAGCGAAGCACGCGCAACCCCGTATTTTTGACCGTAGATCCCAGGTGTACCACGAGCGATCGCTCAACTAAAGCAAGTTTAGCATTTAGCATTTTCTCTTATCTGTTAAAGTTAACGGTTATGGCCTTCATGCCTGCCAATGGGCGGCGCTGCTGGCGGTTGCAGACTCTGTCGGTCCTGATGTACTTCTTCGGCCGATGGACGGCGCTCTGGTCTCACGGCTTCTCATTGCCGCAGCCACGCTAAAGAGGAAATAGGAGGGGAAAGCCGTCGTAGTCGTATATGTCCGGCATTAAACTAAAGATAAGCGATAATTTCGGCCCCATCAGGTCCCATCGTCACATTGAGATCGCAGGTGTTGCAAAGCTCAAACCTGCCGTAGTAATGCCGGGCGCAGCTGAAGTCCGATGGTGGACCTGTGGGCTTCCCTTGCGCGTACCAGCGCCCTCACAAAGCCCCTACTGGAGTCGCATGGAGTCGCAGATCGAGGGCGATCTGGCTCGCCTGGAGCAGCGCGTTCAAACATTAGTGCGACAGTTCGTTGACTTGGTTCGGATCGAAGTGCTCAATAACAAAGGCCAATTCCGCCTTTTCCGGAGATTCCTCAACTACGACGATTGGCGTATGCCGACGTGCCAAGAAGCCGCAGGGTAATAGCGCGTACATCCGCTGGAAATCCATTGTCCGAATCTGCACGCATGAGATGTGCCGCCCCGCCACTCGATCATTCGGGCCAGTGCTTTTTACCCGGAGTTCTCGCGGGCGACGCCTTCATGACCGCATTTTCTCCACAACACGTAATGCTGAGTCGGAAGGGTACAGCAGTCCTTCCGCTCCTTTCCACCTCCAGCTGACCAAAATGGATTCGTTTCTACGCCTCAGCAGCCTGTACTCCAGGCCGTTGTTTTTGGCAGCCATTTTTAAAATTAGCGATCAGGAGTAGCTGGTTCGAGGCTGTACCGGTCCCTCGGCCCGGATTTGGTTCGTCATGAGCGCGAGCAGTTCCCGAATCGATGCTTTCTCAGGATTAACTTTGCTGCAATCGCCCGACTCCAAGCAGATTTGTGCCAACAACGAATGTTGAACTTCCCGGTGACCCGGCGAACCCCACAAATTATCGTACTGGTTCGGGTCATTCTTCAGATCGTATAGCTCGCCATACTCCTCATCCATGTAGGCAACCAGTTTGTAGCGGTCAGTCACCATCATCTTCTGGTAGAAACGTTTCTCTACCGCGCGATTTTCGATCAGGAACGAATCGCGGGCGCACCCCTTCGAGCCGCTAAAAACTCCGCACTCGCTTACGCCCTGCATTTCGCGCGGGATTGCGACGCCGGCCGCGTCGAGAAATGTCGGCGCAAGATCCAAAGTTCCGATGATCGACTGACTGCGGGTTCCTGCGCCTTTTTGCGCCGGATTCTTGACGACTAACGGCACGTTATAAACCTCTTCGAACGCAGGAAAGCCCTTGCCGTGGAATCCGTGATTGCCGAGATAGTCGCCGTGGTCCGAAGTGAAGACGATCAGCGTGTTTTCGTACAGATTGTTTTCCTTGAGCGTCTTGATGATTCGGCCTATTTCTTCATCCATCAGCGATACCATGCCATGGTGGATGGCGGTCTCTTTCCGCCATTGGGCGGCCTTGGCCGCGGACGCCGGACCGCAGCTTGGAACTCCAAATTGGTCGTTGAATTCGAGACCGCGACTCCCCTTTTCATAGAGCTGCCGGTAAATCGGCGGGCGGTTGTCGAATTCGCCGTCACGCACGCCAAGATACTCGACCTTCTCCGGGTCGAACATGTCGTCGTAAGGCGCAGGGACGACGTGTGGATCGTGAGGATCCGGAAAGCTGGCCCAAACGAAAAACGGCGTGTCGCTGCTTTTGTGTTTAAGAATGGCTTCAATCGCATAGTCGGCCACGAACACGGATGAGTGCACTTCGCGCGGCAAATCCCACCGTCCCGTTTGATCATGAAAATATCGCTTCAAGTCCGCTTCGCTGAGACCATGGTCCTTCAACCAGACGCCATACCGCATCCGGCAGGCGAATGGTTCGCTGGAATGGCGGTTTAAAAGCCTCGTCCATTGAAAGCCGTAATATGGACCATCGAACTCGCGCCAGAACTGCTCATCGAAAATCCTCGGGGGCGCTTCGAAACGACCCTCAGTGCTGACCGGCTGAAAGTGCATTTTGCCCACAGCATAGGTTTTGTAACCAGCGGCGTTCAAGTGATCGCTGAACTTAACGCAGTTCTCAGCAAGAGTAGTGCCGATGGTGTACGCGCCATGCCGTGATGCATATTGGCCCGTGAGGATCGTCGCGCGCGAAGGCGTGCAGGTGGGATGCGCAACGTACATGCGATCATATACCACACCGTCGCGGCCTAGGGCGTCGAGATTCGGAGTCCTATTATTGCCGGTATGGTACACACCCATGGAGTCCTTGCGCTGCTGGTCGGACGTGATGAGCAGAATATTGGGCCGTTTTCCTGGCGCGGCTTCTGCTGGTAATGCAAACGACAACGCACAAGCGGCCGAGCCTGCCAGAAACGAGCGCCGACTGTACGGAGCGGATTGGAACGGGTTCGCAGAAGTCAATCCATTTTGATCAACTCTTTTTGCAGACATCACTACCCCTTTGGTCGATAGGAGCCAACTACCCCGGTTACCATCTTCGCGCCTCAGATCGACATTGCCCAGACTCTTGCCCCGTCCGTCATGCGCCAGAGCAGTCTCAGACAATTCAGGCATCAGAAGCTATATTTTAAGGACAGCTGAAAAAATCGCGCATTCGGTTTTCGCGATATTCGGGAATTGTTAGTGCATCAAAATCCTTAGCGTCCAAGATGTCATTGCGGAAATACTCCCATACATCGCCATGAATTTCGTTAGTCCCGGATTTGGTGCTCGCATTGACTACGGCGCCAGCGGAGTGGCCAAATTCTGCATTATAGTTACCCGTTCCTACGCTAAATTCCGCTAATGCGTCCGGAGGGGGCCTTACAGCAAAGCTTGAACCACTCGACTCGGAGAGCGAGTAGAGGCTGTCATCCACCCCGTCTAGAATGTAGTTATTTTGGCCCTCCTGCTGACCGTTTGCAAAAAAATCGCCAGTTCCGTAACCACGGGAGTTGCCGCTCGACGGTAAGGCGCCCGCGGTGAGTTGGGCAATAAACACCCAGTTTCGGCCGTTAAGAGGGACGTTGTTGATCGTCTGCGTGCTCAATACCTGCCCTGTCGAGGCCGATTGAGTCTGAAGGATGGGAAGGAGTGAGGAAACGGTGACCGTCTGCGATATATCGCCAGGCAGTAGCGTGAGCAACATATTGAGGCGTTCGCCGATATCGAGCGATACATGTTCCTGCGAGGTAGTCTTGAAGCCGGGAGCGCTGGCTTTTATCGTATAGTGGCCGATTTTTACGGGTGGAAAAGTATAAATGCCACTCGCATCAGAGGTTGCATTCACCGTAAACCCCGTGTCATTGCTGATGAGTGTCACCTGCGCCCCGGGGATAAC
>JASIJW010000303.1:0-5542 GCA_030050035.1 Acidobacteriaceae bacterium
ATTCTCATTGCGCGACTCCAAAGAGACTCGATGCTGGCGGCGCTCGCGAAAGCATCGTCGAGGTTCACCTGGACAGATTGCCCATTGGAAATACGGCCATGAATGAGTGCAGTGCGCGTAAGCAGCAGGAAGATATGTTTGTGAAAGAGTTCCTCTGAGCCGCCCAGTGTTTCCCCAGCCACAATGTAGTGAGAGACATCCAGGGTGATGACCGTATCCGGCACACGTATAAGCACTTCAGCAGTGCGGAAGAGGTCCTGGGTCAAACGGCCTCGGTGGGTCTCTAGAAGAAGTGGAATACCGAAGGAGTCCGCCGCATTCTGTGTCTGGCTGATGAGGCTGACGGCTTCGTCTGCCGTCATGTAGGCGTGTCCAAGATGAAGGTTAAGGGCCTCAGCGCCAAACTGTCTGGCGCGATCCAAAAAGATTGTAACCTCGAGAAGAGATGTTGCCCATCCCTGAGCGATAAGCTTTAACGGAAACCTCTTCAGCAAGGCCTCGGTCATCGCCAACCGCTCTTCGCTGAGACCTACCTCAAAGTATTTGACGCCAGCGTTACACGCCCTTTCCAAAGACAGGTCGATCGAAATCTCGCGGTGCGTCAACGCCCAGAACGACTGCGAAAAAGCGAGAGAAGGTACTCGGGCGCCAGGCGATCTAAAGCAGTACTTCGAGTTCAATAAAGTGGGCAACATGTCTAGAGCGTGCCTCATAAATGGGTTCGACCTCACGCATCAAAACAACTTTGGGTGTTACTTATCCGGGCAATTCACGCTGGCTCGACGAGGAACTGCAAAGCTACAAAGAGTCCGGAACGAACTCAGCTTTTCCAAGTCCGGGAACCAACAGGACAATTAGCAGAAATGACAGCAAATAAGCAGACGCGGCAACCACAAAGAGACTTGCGTAACTGCGCGTAAGCTGCAGAATCAATCCTGCGGCGGTGGCGAAGATCATTCCTCCGACCGATCCCGCCATTCCGCCAATGCCCGTGACTGAGCCCACAGCACAGCGCGGAAACATGTCTGAAGGCATGGTGAAGATGTTTGCCGACCAGCCGCAGTGAGCGCCGGCAGCCAGGCCAAGCAGCGCAATTGCTGTCCACTCCGATCCCGCATAATTTACGAGAAAGATGGGAACTACGAGGCAGGCACAAGAGAGCATGGCAGCCAAACGCGCATTGCCCTGGGACATTCCAAGTTTGCGAAAAGGCGCCGGAAGCCAGCCACCGCCAATGCTACCGATCGCCGAGCCGCTATAGACGAGAATCAGTGGCAGCCCGAGATGCAAGAGGCTTAGATGAAATCTTGTGCTGAAGTAAGACGGAAGCCAGAATAGATAGAACCACCAAATCGGATCCGTAAGAAACTTCCCCACGGCAAACGCCCAGGTCTGACGGTATTTAAGAAGCGCGATCCACGGCGTAGAGGACGATATGTCTCCTTCAATTGATCCTTCAAGAATGTAGTCCAGCTCAGCATGTCCCAGTTTTCGATGCTCCGTGGGTTCGCGGTAGTTCAGAAACCACCAAATGATCCAAAGTGAGCTAAAACACCCAGTAATGAGGAAGGCAGAGTGCCATCCCAGGTGAACTGCGATCCAGGGAACCAGTAGCGGGGCCAGTACGGCACCAACAGTAGCCCCCGAGTTGAAGATGCCCACAGCCAATGATCGCTCGCTTCTTGGGAACCACTCCGTTACCGCTTTAATTGCGGCGGGAAAGTTTCCTGATTCGCCAACGCCAAGCGAAAATCGCGCAATACCAAATTCAAGGACAGAGTTGGCCAATGCATGACTCATGGCGGAAAGACTCCATATTGCCATGACGGCCATGTATCCGATGCGTGTGCCAACCTTGTCCACAAACCTGCCGGCGGCTAGGAGGCCAAGCGCATAGGCAATTTGAAATGCGTCAACCACATAGCTGTAACTTATTTCCGACATGCCTATGCTGTGCTCGAGCGTAGGCTTGAGAATCGCGATCACCTGGCGGTCCATGTAGTTGATCGTAGTGGCCATGAAGAGGATCGCACACACAGTCCACCGCACATGCCCGCATGGCGCATTCACCGCCTCGACTTGTGAGGCAAATGCTGCGGTCATCTTAACGAGACCCATTTGAAGGTTATCTCCCAACTTTTAAGTGGTCTAAGAACCTGCTCACGCAGGCATCTCGAAGCGCTTTTTTCTCGCACCAATGGATCAGATTTCGGAATCTCGCTGGCAACAACGATGCTAGCCAAGCCGCCGTTACATCGACACAGCTCTGAGGCCTCACCTGCCGCATATACCGCAAAGGCCGATAGGTTATCGTCCACTTAGCTTAAAGTCTCGAAAAAATAGATCCGCGGTCTGGCCGCCCGTCGCAGCAAGAACTCACTGCCAACTCTGCCAGAGAGGGCTCGTTCGCTCATGCACCAGATGCAAGAAGTGTACGCACAGAGGGGAGAAGAGTAAATTGCATAGTACTAATGAAGATCATTGAATATATCAATCCTGGCAGCAGCAACCCTGAGCGCTTCCCGGCCGCCTAGCGTTTGGATGATGGAGCGAGCGAGCCGTATTGTTGCCGGTGGGTGCGACCTCCAGTCTTTTGCCGCGATCAGCAATTGTCGCGACATCGGAAAGTTAAGGATTCGCTTGGGAACAAGGCCGTGTCCATAGGGTTCGACGGTGGTACAGTTAGGTACCACGGATACGCCCATTCCGGCGCGAACTAGGCTCTTGATTGCCTCAATGTTTTCCAATTCCATGATGATCCGCGGTTGCACACCAAGCTTGTTGAAGTAGTTTTGCTGAACGGTGCGTAGTGCGGTGCCGCGCAAGTGGGAGATGAAGGGAAGATCAGACAAATCCTGCGCTGTTAGGACTGGCTTGTTTGCTAGAGGATGCTCAGTAGATAAGATAATGACAAGTTCTTCCTGAATAAGGGGCAGTGCCTCGACCGATTTCAAAGCTTCGGCGGGGCTCATAATGATGCCGAGATCAACTGTCTGTGCCAGAAGTTGCTGGAGAACCACTTCAGTTACTTCAGTGGTCACGAGCACTTCAATCAAGGGGAATCTCAGGCGAAATTTAGCCAGGACTTTTGGAAGCAAGTATATGAGCGGAGTATCTCCCGTCCCGAGGCGGATCGTGCCCCGCCGCGACAACGAGAACTCCCTAGCCGTCAGCTCCCCATTTTTCAATTCCGCAAAGATGCGATCGACATATGGAAGCAGGGCACGTCCGGCATCCGAAAGCGAAACATGCTTTCGCGATCGGATGAACAATGCGCATCCGAGTTCATCCTCTAACTGCTTGATGTGAAGGGAGACTGTGGACTGGGAAAGGGAAATTTCTTGAGCAGCGACAGTGAAGGATGATGCCCGAGCTGCGGCTCTGAAGACCTTAAGATGATGGATGTCCATAGCCCTTTACCTCCTTGCGCATTCACGGCGCCCATCCCTATCCAACCAAAGAAGTTTTACAATGTCGCCCCGCCGGCCGCAATTCACATCTTCGTACCTGTACGAAGCTCGACCAGGGATACAAAGTCTCAAGGATCGTTCGCAACAGGACCGCGTCGGCTCTGCCTTCAACGCTGATCAGGGTGCGCCCTGGAAACTCGATGTGGATCGCGCCGAGCGATGATGCGGATGCGGCTCTGGCGCATGGAGTCTGTCCCTCTTCCTGCACTTGATCTCTTAACGCAGCGCCCTTCCTATCAGCCCCTCACAACCGCGGGCAGTAACGCCGTCGATCTAGCGCCAGACTCTCGCAAACCACCTTGGCTACACAACCACCGCGACTGAAGCACCTGAGGCGAGTTCTCGTCGTCGCCTGTGCCACCAGCGCTACGCTCTGTCCTAGCCGAAGCGTCAACTCCACGAGTGCCGCTTCTTCGCAATCGAACGGCGCACCCTCGGCATGATCACTTCCATGCGCCCATCACAGGTGGGATCACCTTACACTTATATATTTGTTCCATCTCATCCGACAAGAGCGTTGGATGAAAGGGGGCCGAAATGCTCAGCCGGGTGTTGCCGGCGGGACGCCGTCAGCAGATCGGCCTTAACTGTATCGGATGCAGTGCATCAATTGCAAGCCGGCAATCTCCGGCGTGAAATCATCACCCACCCTCAGTCTGAAAAGGGTCGTTGTCTCGACCGTGGCGGCAAGCTTCGCAAGCTCGGTGAAGATGTCCCGGAGCATCTTGAGCGCATTCCCGAGACCTTCAAGGTCGTCTGCCATGTACGCCTGAAGTTAAGCTGTTAGCGCTGCGACAAGACCGCGCAAGCTCCGGCTTCACAGCGTCCCCTCGAACGTTGCCTGGCAGGCCCTGCGCTTCTGGCCAATGCTCTTGCCGCCAAGTACCCCAACCAAATCCCCTTGAACCGCCAATCGGAAATTGTGCGGGCTAACGCGTATAGCTGGAGCGCTCCACTCTGGCCAGCTGGGTTGGCCCGACGCAGCTGCTGCTCCGCTTGTAGAAGCTTTGCGCCGGCACGGTGATGACCGGCGGCAAGATCCATGCCGATGACACGCCAGTACCGGTGCTTTCACGAGGACGCGGCAGAACGAAGATCTGACGGCTCTCTGGACGTATGTTCGCGATCGTCGCCGCTTCTACAGCGTTTTGGCCCTCGCACGGACTTCGCAGTAGACCTGCGACCCTGCGTATTTTTGTTGATCGGGACATGGATGCGAGGTGCCGAACCAAACGCTGCAAGTTCTGGGCGGTTGGGCCATCTGCGCTCCGCTCCAAGAGTATTAACTCGGATCGCCGTATCAACCTAGCTGCTTTCCGTTCATACGATTGGCCCGGCCGGCAGAGCCGGGGGATCTCCCCACTTCGTATGAGTCTTTTCAATAGAAACTATTGGCACTTTATATTTGCCAAACGCATATACATTCAACTAAACAAGGGTTGCGATGGTCTACTCAACCGTTTCGAACGGAAGGCTCCGCAATAGGCGGCTCAGCCGTACGACCGAGATTTTCGATTGACAATTTTCGATTTGCTGCATTATCGTGCATGTTTAAGTCATCGATTACTGTTACGTATTAAATATGCATTGCGATTCTCCCGTGAGGCCGGTAAATCAGAAGCAAGGAGTGCCACAAAATGCGTAATAAGTCCTGTTCGTACCGCCGTCTGCACCGCCACGTCCGCGCAGGCATAGTCGTTCTCTGGATGTCACTGGTATTCTTTTTCACTCCGCTCTGCTGCCGGGTCGCAACCGCGCAGATGGACCAGGGGACGATTACCGGCCTTGTTGAAGATAGTTTCGGGGCGATCATTCCTAATGCGAGTGTCACGCTCACGAACACTGATATAGGCCTGGTGCTTCAAACGAAATCGGACGGCAGCGGTTTCTATAATTTTTCCCCGATCAAGATCGGTCATTATTCTGTGAGTGCCAGCGCGCCTGGATTTGCAACTACCACTCAGGAAAAGATTCAATTGAATCTTCAGGAGCGGCTTAATGTGGTCCTTAATCTTCATCCTGGCAACGTTACAGAATCTGTGACTGTGACCTCCGCTCCCCCACTGTTACAG
>JASIJW010000304.1:0-5026 GCA_030050035.1 Acidobacteriaceae bacterium
GACATAAACGCCGGGCCCACCGGCTGTAAGCAGCGTCTTGAAGACCTGCTCAGGCGGCATGCCGATCTTCTTTGCCACCGTGATGGCCGAAAGATCCTCGGGATCGACCTCGTACTCGATCAGTTCGAAGGGAATCTTCAGGGATTCCAGAAAGCGCGCGCCGTTGGTCTTCATAGCGTAGGTTCTCCGGGCACAACCGAAGTCACGCGCCCCGCATGCATTGTCAGCACCCAGTCGGCAATGGGCGCGGCCAGCTCGCGCTGATGCGTAGTCAGCACAATGGTGCGATTCGTCTGCTTGAATTTCGCCAGCAGCTCCACCATCTGCCGCGCACTTTCGACATCCATATTGGAGAACGGCTCGTCGAGCAGCAGCAGCTCCGGCTCGGGCATCAGCACCCGCGCCAGCGAAGTCCGTTGCCGCATGCCCTGGGAATACTGGCCTAGCGGGCGATTGAGCGTGGGATCGAGCCCCACCTGGCGCAACGCATCAGCCGGGCTCAAGCATCTGCGGTCAGGATACAGGCTGGCAAAGTAGCGGAGATTCTCCTGCGCGGTCAGCTCGTCATAAAGCATGGGCGCATGGCTCATGTAGCCGATGCGCGCTCGCGCCTGCTGCGGTTCAAGATCTCCGAACACCCGCACCTTGCCGAAGCTCGGCTGCAGCAATCCGGCCAGCACACGCAGCAGCGTGGATTTGCCCGCTCCGTTTTCACCTAGCACCACGTAGCAGCGCCCCGGCTCGAAATCGACCGAAACCTGCCGCAGCGCAGCGAACGATTCGAACAGTTTGGAGACTTCTTCCACCCGGGCGCTGAGGAGAAAACCTTCGGCCTCGGGCTTGGCGGCGGGCATTCGTTCTTGAGTGTCGTTCAGTTTGCGGTGGCTGGATTGGCCGGCGCCGCGGCGGACGCAGTTTTTGCCGGTGCGGCGCCTGGCTGCGCCGGCGCGTACTTGCTGGCGCACTTGGCCTGCAGCACCGTCGCATGGAAGACGCCGTCGCGTCCGTAAGTACCTTCGGCCAGCGCCTGCGCGTCGTCCTTGAAGGTGTCGGGCGGCGGTTCCGATCCTTTGTACTCCACCTTCAGCAAGTGGCCGGTCGCCGCCTTCGGCGAGTGGCTCTCGAACTCGTCGAGAACAAAGTCCACGTGCGTGCCGTTCTGCACAATCGATCCGGGCTCTACGAATCCCTCCACGCGCAACTGGCGCTGGTAGGCCTTCTGCCCCATTCCGCCGAGCTCGGCAATAGTCACGTAGTAGCTTTTGTTGGCGTTAACGCCGGTAACCGCGAGCCAGCTGACGGTGCCAAGAATTACGGCCACAGCAATCCCGATACGGAGCGAATTGGCGGAGATTTTCATCGCTGCATTAACGATACGAGCGGAAGGTGCCCGGGTCAACCCGAAGCCGGTGATGCCGATCACACATGTTTAAGCTCGCAAGCGCGTAAGACACCCATGAAAACGGCCCCGCAGCCTACCGCATCTTAACCGCCGCTATTGCTTCACCGAATTCAAGGTAGCGGCCGCGCGATCGAGGGCCTGGGTGAGCACCGCGAGCTGCTGCGCGGCCCGCTCAGCGTCGTGCTGGTCAATCGCCTCGTTCACGCCCGGAATCACCACTGCCGCGTAGCCGGTGTATTCGCCCGGCGCATAGATGGTGTGCCGGTACCAGGGCCGGTTTGGCAGTCCGGCATCGCTCAACAGCGCCGTCTCGGTCTGCCGCAACGCCTCATTCAGCCGCTTTAGATCGCCGGCCGGAGCCTTCTGCGCGGCTTGCGCCTGCTCCGCAGCGGCCAGCCAGCGTGCCGCTGCGGCCTGCGCCGGCGCAAAGTCCAGTCCGGACAATTCCGCATCGTCGGCCTTGTGTTTTGCCGCGTCCAGATACGAGCTCACCTCGCGCGCGTAGGCCACGTAGTCGTAGGGCAGCACGTCGGCGTCGGCCATGCGTAGCGCTTCAAGGCCCAGGACCCGTGCCATCTGCTGCAGGTAAACAAAATCCGGATCGGCATTGTGCGTAAACCAGGCATAGTTGTCGAAGGCCGAGTGGTACACGCCGTACGGTCCCTCCGAACTGATATCGGTCGAAGGCACGCCCACATGCTGCAGAAAAGGCGTGTAGTCGGAACCCGAACCGAGCGTACCCAGATGTGCGTCATTTGTCGGCGCGCTCGTCTGCTGCTCGTGGTGTTCGTTCTCCGGCGGCCGCGCGTTCTTCCACTGCTGATACACGGTCGATCCCTCGGGACTGGGCACCGCGCGCGTCACATCGCGCACAAACTCCTTGAGCGAGGGCACCGCAGAAGCCATAAAATTCGGTCCCGAGACACCCACATCCATATTGAAATAGGCCACCGCATGCGCCAGCTCTTCGGCGTGCTGCTCCACCCACTCGGTCGAGCCAACCAGCCCCTGCTCCTCGCCATCCCAGCTGCAAAACAGCATGGTGCGCTTCGGCCGCCAGCCGCTGCGGAGAAGCTCGCCTACGCCGTGCACCGCTTCCAGCATGGCCGCCGTTCCGCTCGAGGGGTCCACGGCGCCGTACACCCACGCATCGCGATGGTTCCCCGTCACCACCCACTCCTCGGGATATGCGGTACCGGGAATTTTGCCGATCACGTCCCAGATGATCCGCCGCTGGTAATCCTGCTGGGAAACGAGGTGCACCGTCACGCCGCCCGGTCCCAGGTGGTAGCGGAATGGCAATCCTCCCTGCCAACCCTCCGGCGCGCCTGGTCCCTTCAGCGCCTCGAGGATCGGCGAGGCGTCGTGATAGCTGAGTGGAATAGATATGATGTGCGGTTGATTACCTTGCGGGCCGGTCACGTCCTTCAGCCGCGCTGAATCCGGAAGCTCCGGCGTGGAGGCCACGCCCGGCGTCTCGGGGTCGCCCGAGTACCGGAACAGAAACTGCACGGAGCCGCGCTGCACACCCGTCGCCGGCCGCCACGGGCCGATCGGCCATGGATCGCCCTTCACATAGCCATCGTCCTGCGGATCGGAGTAGATCAGCACGCCGGCCGCGCCGCGCTGTTCTGCCAAATAGGCCTTTACGCCGCGAAAGTTCTCCCCGTACCGGCAGATCACGATCTTTCCGTGCAGGTCGATGTGCTGGCGGGCGAGCTCGTTGAAGTCCTTCAACCGCCCGTAATTGGCATAGACTACATCGCCGGTTACGTCGCCTGAGCCGGACGAGCCATTGAACGGCATCACCACCCGCGGATTATCTGCCGCAGGGTCGCCTTCCACGTGCTCCGGGGTGGGCCCACTCATTAATTGGCGCCCATCCGCCGCAAAGGCGGTTACCTCCACTTTCTTCGGCCAGTTCATCAGCACGCGGTAGGGCACAATCTGCGTATCGAGCCCGGCAGCGCGAAACTTCTGCGCTACATACTGCGCCGTCTTCAGGTCCTCGGGTGTGGCTGCCATGTGCGGCTCGGCCGTAAGCACCTTCAGCTCCTGCCCGGCCATCGCCGCATTGGGAACAGCGAGAAACTCGTCCTCGATTTTCGCCTCCGCGGCAAAGCTCCGGTACCCTGGCACGCTAGTCTGCTTTTCGAGCACGCTCGTCTGCGCGGGCGGCTGAGACTGCGGCCCAGGTTGCAGTCGCGGCGGCGAAAGGATGGGCAGACCAGCCGAAACCAAGGCGACGAGAAGCGCTTTGCGCAGGAGCATGCGTGATCCCTAACCCCGCCGGATATCTGGAGCGCGTAGGCGAATGCGAACCGGTACGATAGCCTGCCGCATCGATGCCGCAGGTTAGGCCACAGATTATACCCAAAGGAGCGCCCATCCGGCGGGTCCATCCGCGAGTCTATCTGCAAGTCTAGCCACGGGCCTAGCCGCCTCGCGCATCCCAATTACAATGGGAAACGTGCCATCCCACCCCGCAGCGACCAGCGTCGATAGCATCATTCAGGCCGAACAGGTCACCAAAGTCTACGCAGCCGGCCGGCTGGAAGTCGCAGCCGTGCGCGGCCTTTCGATGAACGTTGCCCGCGGCGAGTTCGTGGCCATCGTCGGGCCTTCGGGCTCGGGCAAATCCACGCTGTTTTACCTGTTGGGCGGCCTCACGCGCGCTACCAGCGGCCGCGTGATCATTGACGGCGTGGATTTCGCCACGCTCAACGATGCCGAGCGGACGCGGCTGCGGCGGCAACGGATCGGCTTCGTCTTCCAGAAGTTCAATCTGCTGCCCACGCTCTCGGCCATGGGTAATATCGAGATCGCCCACTCGGTGAGCGGCCGCAAAGAACCGCTGGACCACGGATATCTCGAACATCTGAGCGACCTGCTCTCGATCAAGGGCCGCCTCGAGCACCGGCCGAGCGAGCTGAGTGGCGGCGAGCAGCAGCGTGTGGCCATTGCCCGTGCGCTCATCACGCGACCCGCCATTGTGCTGGCCGATGAGCCCACCGGCAACCTGGACACGCAGAACTCCGACGCGGTCCTCGAGATGCTGGTGCGCTCTAACCGCGAACTCGGCCAGACGACGCTGATGATCACGCACAACCCTGAGGCGGCGGCGGTTGCCGGGCGCATCCTGCACATGCGCGATGGCCAGATTGTGCGCGAGGAAAGAGGACTGCGCAGCACCGAGCCTCTGCCGGCAACAGGCGTGGCGCATCGGGTATAGGACCAAGCCTGGACGCCATTTGAACGAGGTTTGACCCGGCCTTCCGCTGCCCGGTATACTCAATCTTGCTCTGGGGCATTTTCAGCGCCGGTGTGAGAGCAACGCACCGCCGGGAGTGGAAGAAATTCCGCCCTGCGCCAGGCATGAAAATGCAGCAAGCGGGAGTAGCTCAGTGGTAGAGCATCGCCTTGCCAAGGCGAGGGTCGCGAGTTCAAATCTCGTCTCCCGCTCCAAACCGTGCTCAATTGCGGCATAGTTGCCGAGCTGGTTTGGAACAACTCAGGAGTTCCAGGCAGCCGCCCGGGGCGCGGTACCCAAGTGGTAAGGGAGAGGTCTGCAAAACCTTTATGCGCCGGTTCGATCCCGGCCCGCGCCTCCAATTCTTCCTTGCA
>JASIJW010000305.1:0-2783 GCA_030050035.1 Acidobacteriaceae bacterium
TGATGCTTCAGGCGCGATCGTAAGCCAGGTAACGCCTGATTCGCCTGCCAGCCGCGCCGGATTGCAGCGGGGCGACGTGCTGCGCGAACTGAACGGCAACAAGATCGCAAACGGCAGCGCGCTGCAGGTGGCGGTGACCGAAACGACGCCGGGAACCGTGAACGAGCTCGGCATCCTGCGCAACGGCAAAGCGCAGACGCTGAAGGTGACGGTGGGCGAGTTCCACAAGAACGGGAGCCAAGAGGCGGAAAACGGCGCACCGGGGCAGAACAAGGCCCCTCTGGGCGTGACGCTCGGTGATCTGACGTCGGACGTGCGCCAGCAGTACAACATTCCGGATACGGTGAAGGGCGCGGCGATTGCGGAAGTGCGGCCGGGCAGCCCCGCGGACGATGCGGGTTTGGCTCCGGGCGACGTGATCCTGGAAGTGAACCGTAGGCCGGTGCAGGATGCCCAAAGCGCCGTGGATGCAGTTCACGCGGCGCCGGAAGGCAAGGACATCCTGCTGCTGGTGTGGGCCAATGGCGGCGCGAGCTATCGCGTTGTGCATCCGGCGGGCAATCAGCAGGATGGAATGTAACGAATAAGTAAGACAACAACGCGGGCTCTGGCCGGTGGAAGATTGCCGACCAGAGCCCGCGTTTTTTGCTGGGCAGAAGCAAAAGCCGTGGAATACGTTCGCGGCGTAGAGACGAGGGCGTGAATTGCCGCCGTCTTAGGATCAGGCGGTGGATCAGGCGGTTTCTTCGTGCAGCAATTGCTTCAAGGCGACATTGAGGTCCGGATTATCGACTGCTTCCTCAGTGATCATCTCCGGGGAAAGATAATGCGGGTTGATGTGCGACAGAGTCTCGTTGATGAACACCTCACGGTGCGCGAGAAGCGCCTGGCGCAGGTAAACGCGCGGCAGCGTGCCGGCGTGATACTGACAGATGCCGCCGACGTCGGGATTTTCGCGGATAAATGCTTCGAGCCGGTATTCATAGTCAAGGAGCTTGGAGAAATCCTTTTCGGGGCCGAACTCCCATGACATATCGCCGGTACCGAAGAGACCTGCATAACCGTCGCTACGGGCCTTTTCGAGCGAGGTCGTGAGCGTCTCCAGCATGTAATCGATATCGAATTTTCCGTCGCGCAGGTGGTTGGGAACGGAAGAAAAAATGAGATTGCCCAGCGCGACTTCCTGCACAACATCGACTCCGGCTGCGGCCAGATAGGATCGCATGCCGGCAACCATGGGACGGCTGTTGAGGCAGAGACAGCGATACCTCAGATGCAATTTTTGGTGAATAACGACGGCAATCGCCGCGAGATGTTGCGACGGGGAGCCTTCGTAGATCAGGCATTGGTGCCGGGGGGCCGAATCCATGAGCAGATTCAGTATAGCCAAGCGAGACTTGGATGGACGAACATTAATTTCGCGCGAATCAGGATTATCTGCTGCGCATGCGCCGCAGCGCCAGCTTTGCGGCGTTGTATCCGCACATGCCGTGGACGCCGGCGCCGGGAGGCGTGGACGCCGAGCAGAGATAGATGTGGGGATTGCTGGTGGCGTAGTGGCGCATGGTGGGGCGGAAGAGCATCTGTTGAATGCTGATCTCGCCGCCGGAGATGTCGCCGCCGATGAGGTTGGCGTCCATGGATTCAAGTCGCGCGGGCGGCGAGATGCTGCGCGCCAGGATGCAATCGCGGAAGCCGGGAGCGAAGCGCTCGATCTGCGCTTCGATGCGCTGGGTCATGTCGAACGATGAGCCGTTGGGGACGTGGCAATAGGCCCAGAGCACATGCTTGCCGTGGGGCGCGCGGGCGGGGTCGAAGAGCGACGGCTGGGCCGTGAGAACGAAAGGGCGTTCCGGTTCGCGGCCATGGGCGACGGCTTGCTCGGATGCGGCGATCTCTTCAAACGTACCGCCGAGATGAACAGTAATGGCGCGGCGACACTCGGGCGCGCGCCAGGGAACGGGATCGGAGAGCGCGTAGTCGACTTTGAATGCGCCGGGGCCCTGGCGAAAATCGGCAAGAGCCAGGCGATGGCCGAGGGTGAGTTGATCGCCGGCGAGGGTAAGCAACTGGCGCGGCGCGATGTCGCACATGACGAGTGCGCCGTCGCGAGTGAGCTCGCGGAAGGATGCCGCATCGATGCGACTGCCGGTGTGCACCGTGCCGCCGAGCGATTCGAGATAACCAACGAGCGCGTGGGAGATGGCGCGCGCGCCGCCGCGTGGGATGGGCCAGCCAATTGCGTGGAGCGAGGCCGCGAACATGAGGCCAATGCTGGCGGTGAGCGGCTGGTCGAGGCTGAGGAGCGAGTGGCCGGCGAGGCCAGCGAAGACGGCGCGCGTACGCGGGCTGGTGAAGTGACTGCGTACCAGCGACTGCGCCGAGAACATGGCCGAGAGGCCGAAGATTGCCATGCGCAGCGGATGATGCGGCAGACGCAGCGGGGGAGCAAAGGCGTCGGCGGCGAATTCTTTCCAGTGTCGAGCCACCGGGCCGACGTGCCTGCACCAGACTTTTCCGTCGGGGCCGAGTGCGGCGCAGGTTTCATCCAGATTGCGTTCGATGACTACTGCGGTGCCATCGTCGAGCGGGTGCGCCAGTGGAGCATCGGCGTGGATCCACTCGAGACCGTACTGATCGAGCGGCAGCGTGGTGAAGAAGGGCGAGCCGGCGGCGAGAGGATGCACGGCGGAGCCGAAGTCGTGCAGGAAGCCGGGCAGCGTGAGCGGCAGAGTGCGCGCGCCGCCTCCGGGCTCGGCTTCGGCTTCGAAGACTTCGACACG
>JASIJW010000306.1:0-9080 GCA_030050035.1 Acidobacteriaceae bacterium
ATCAGGGCTACCGGACGTATCGTGTTGCAGTTTCGCCCCACCAGCTCAAGCATTAACGACATTCCTGAGCTGAGTCTTGAAAACGGGGATAAATTCATTGTTCCGTTTGCGCCTGCCAGTATTAACGTCGTCGGCTCCGTGTACGACCAGAATTCATACGTGTTTCAACAGGGACGGACTCTGGGCTACTATGTGCAACTAGCGGGCGGTCCAAACCGCAATGCCGATTGGCATCACGCCTTCTTAATCCGCGCCGACGGCTCAGTCATCAGCCGCAAGCGCACCCAGGGTTCTGGCTTCTGGAAGGAGTCGTTTAACGACGTGCGACTCAACCCTGGCGATACCATCGTGGTGCCAGAAAAGACGCTCCGTCCAACCGCGGTGCGCGGCTTCCTCGAGTGGTCGCAGGTCTTCTCCCAACTTGCAGTGGGAGCAGCCGTGGTCAACGCTCTCTAGCGGCCTGCGCCTGAGGTTCGCGTAATAATGAATCCGGTCATCTGGTGGTCATTCTGACCGACGATTCGTGCCTGCCATCGTGAGCGGCCGCATCTCTCTGCCCTACAGATGTTCTTTCGGTGGAGAGGTGCGAGTCGAAGATTTGGATCTGCTTTTCAAGGAATTTCCAATTCGCGACTTGTGGCTGCGAAAAATCGAACGGCCTTGGCAGAGCGAATCCGATAATCTTAACTTCAGCTTTTGAAGGCTCCGTTCCTACGGTGCGCCTTTGGCGGGAGGAGTGAAGACGAAGCCAAAGCTCGCTGTCACTACATCTGCCGCCGAAGAGCGCAGAATCGGAAACCGCCAGTATTCTCCCGTCACGCGGCCCTCAACTTGCCACGGGCCACGCAACTGCCACAGACAGTGCCCGGAAAAGTCTGTAAGGTTGCCGCCGCCGATCATATGCCGGTCATTGAATTGCCTGCGCATGGAAAAATCCACTTTGCTCACGCCGGAAAACCAGTACGTCGTCTGCGCACCGAACGCTGTTCCCGACCTGCCTACCCAACTGCCGATCAGTTGCCCGGCATTGCGGTATCCGCTTGCGTAGTGTTGATTGAAGTACACTGCGCCAACGCCATCTTTGTAATTGGGAATGTTTGTGTAAGCCGCCTCGGCGCGGAGGTCGACCCGATGAAGGCGCGGCAGATGGGCAAAGTAGATGCCGGGGCTGATAGCTGATCGCGTCCAGTAGATGATTGGCGTCGGCTCGTCGTTTGATAGCGCATCGGTGTAAAGCGTCACGTTGCGCATTCCAGGAAGACGGTAGGAAAAATGAAGTCCTCCGTAGCGCTTGCCCGGGTCGAGGGGTTGTGTGTTCCCATGAAAGCTGAAGGTATGGAGCCACGTCCCCAGCGTCGCCGGCCGTCCATATCCAGCCCACAAGCATGTGATCTCGAAACCGGCTTCGAAGTTTGGAGATATCTTCAGATCCAGTTGATCGCCCCAGATGAAAGGCTGCGGATTGATTGTTTGGGTAGCCGATCCATAAAGAGGAACTTCAGAATGAGAAATTGTGGAGTACGGCCCGCGAACGTAGTGATGGCCGCGCAGCTGGCCCACAAAAAAGGTGTTGTTGATCTTGCCCAGGTATGCGAACGGCCCCGGCAGTTGCACTGGCTTGTCATGCTGTATGAGCAGGATGACAGGAGCCTCGGCATTGTTCGACAGAATCAGCGAGGTCGAGCGGCTCTGCCCCCACCATTGGCTCTGCTCTCCGAAGGTCGCTTGCCAGCCCCACACCTTCATTGAGACCGCAGCCTCGACCGGCCGAATCCGGTCCAGCGCGGTGATGCCCGGAAGCGGCTGCACCGGAAGGTCGTCCATGGTCGCAATCGCATCCAAGGCCGCTGGGTTATAGGGAAACAGCGCGCGCGCGTCCTGGTACTCGCCTCTTACGTCCACCGCAAACAGACCGTACTCGGCATGAAGTTGCACGCCCCCGATCCAGTTGAATCCCTGCCCATAGGGCCGGCCAAAATCGTCATAAATGGTCTGCGCGAAATGGAACGAATCGCGAAGAGGCGGTCCTGCAATCTGCGTCGCGCGCGCATAGGCGTCCCTCAATCCCGCGTTGCGGTTCGGGAATCCTTGCAAAATCCCCAGTTCGTAAAAGAACTCGAGCGCCAACCGGTTTACGGCTTCCCGTGCCCAAGGATCCGCTGTATCCGTGTTGGAATCGAGATTCTGCTGCGCCTCCTGCACAAGCCGCGCACACTGGAGCCGCGTCCACGGCCGCATTCCCAGCATGGCGCTGGGCGTGTAACCAAGAGCGGTCAGTCGATCAAATGCCGGATAGACCCAGCTATCGAGCGGAACGGCGTTGGAAGCCTTGAAGGATTGGCCGCCATCAGTATCGCCGGATCGCGGAGCGGCTTGAGCCGATGCCTGAATACAAACCGATGTTGCGAGAAAACAGGCCGCGAGAAAAAAGCAGGATGTCCGCAAGATCGAGAGCTCCGATTGCGGCCGTTGCAATTGCCTTGAATGGTCTCGGTGGCCGCGCTCCAGGACTGAAGAGTCCCGGCGATTTCCTGCTGCGAAGACGAGGCGGGTTGTGAAGACGTTGGCGTCCGCACAACCCGCTTATTTGCTTAATTCCAAAAAATCGCCAGATTTCCCGGATGAGCAATTATATCGACCGCGCGGGTATCGCAGCACAGGTTTTTCGTGCCGCGTGACGAGTGACTAATACGCGCCTCTCCCTTTCAGGACTGCCGGCACCGTACGTGCCAGAATCGCGACGTCGAGTAGTGGACTCCACTTTCGGCAATAGGCAACGTCGAGCCGAACCCGAGTCTCGTAACTGACATCGTTGCGGCCAGACACCTGCCACAGTCCGCTCAAGCCTGGGTACATCAGCTTGTAAAAGATCGCATAACTACCGTACCGCGGCAGCTCGGCTTCCACCACCGGGCGCGGTCCCACCAGTGACATATCGCCTTTCAGAACATTGATCAATTGAGGCAATTCGTCCAGGCTGAGCTTCCGCAGGATTGTCCCCACCCTCGTGATCCGTGGATCGGGCACGTGCTTCTTGTCCACACGCCGCTGCATCTGGACGTGCTCATTCTCCTCATACTGCATCACGTCCTGCAGATACTCTCTGGTGTACATCGAGCGGAATTTGTAAATGGTAAATTGCTTTCCAAAACGACCGATCCGCCGCTCGCGATAAAACGCCGGACCCGGAGAACTGATCCGCACGGCGATGGCGATCACGGCAAACAATGGAGCCAGAATCAGCAGCAACATCCCCGAGACTGCGATGTCCACCAGTCTCTTCACAATCCTGTAGGATGCCGATGATATGGCCATCCCAGCCACATAGGCCCCATCCGAAGAGAAGATCCTGACCGGTTTCATCAGGACCATGGGCGATGTGCTGAGTTCTCTATGAATTCTTTCCGCTGTCAGGAACTCGTCACTTACCACGCCCTTGCCATCAACCATAGACCAATCTCCCTCCCGCTATTAAGCAGGTAGAACGCTTCTAGGCACGCCTTATGCCAGCCCTACGTTCCGTGGTTAAGAAAGGGTTAATGTTGAAAACTTGCACTCCCAAAATGATTCACTCTGGACCTGGCAATCAAAAAAGGGTGCGGAGAAGGTTCAAACTGACCGTCCGCGTTGCAAGGTGAATTGGAACGTCTCGCAGATGGGAAATGAGGGTATTAACGCGTAGGTCTTCTCGTTCTTGTGAATGTCTCGTCCACCAGTCCGATTCATATGCAAGCAGGCTTCTCCATGGCGAAGGTTCGAGCGCGCAGATAACGAACGTTTAAACGAAAAAACCGTAGTACTCGCGCCTCAGAATACGGGTAACAACCCCTCAAGTCAAGCAAAGAAGACGGTCTGGCAGTACCATCGGAACAAACACCGGCAGCGCGGACAAGTTGCGGTTCGGACGATTCCACTCCCGGAAAATGCGCTCCTGTCGGCCCTCTGACTTTGCCTTTGAGGCTTGTGATGACGGCAGAAATCAGGAGCATGCCGAGAATCGGCTACTGTATTCTTAGGCAACACTTGCCCATTTCGTCACCTAAGCTTTGATGCCTGCTTCGCCTTTGCAAGCGGCCTCGGCGGAAAAATAAAACATTGAAAGAGACGCGCCGTCACTGCCTTCCGCTCCATTTGGCGGATAGCGCAGCCAGCTTCTCTTCGAAGCTCGCTGGCGGTGCCTGCTTCTTCGCAGTCGACCGCGCCGCAGGAGACGCCAGTGCCTTGATCGAAAGCCCGATGCGCATCGTCTTCGCGTCCACGTTCAGCACTTTCACCTTCACGATCTGACCCGTCTTCACCGCCTCCGAAGCATCCTTGATAAAGCGATTCGAGAGCTCGCTGATGTGCACCAGCCCATCCTGATGCACGCCAATATCCACAAATGCTCCGAACTTGGTTACGTTCGTTACTACGCCCTCGAGCACCATCCCCGGCTGCACATCCCCGATCTCCCGCACTTCCTCCCGGAACTGGGGCGCGACGAACTTGTCTCGCGGGTCGCGGTCCGGCTTGCGCAGCTCGGCCAAGATGTCCTCGAGCGTGTAGGCGCCCGCTGAAACCCCGCTGCGGTTCACCTTCTCGAGCAGCTCCGGCCGCCGGATCAACTCCACAACCGTCGTTCCGAGCAGGGCTGCGATTTGCTCAACAACCGGATACGACTCGGGATGCACGGCCGTCATATCGAGCGGATTGTCGCCGTTGTGGATGCGCAGAAATCCTGCCGCCTGCTCGAAGGTCTTCGGGCCGATCCCCGGCACCTTGAGCACCTGCACGCGCGAGCGGAAGCTGCCGTTCTCGTTTCGGTAGCTTACGATGTTTATCGCCGTCCGCTCGGTGATCCCAGCCACATACCGCAGCAGCGTCCACGACGAAGTATTCAGGTCCACGCCCACGCGGTTCACGCAGCTCTCCACCACCTTCTCGAGCGACTCGGTAAGCTGGCGCTGATCGACGTCATGCTGATACTGCCCCACGCCGATCGATTTCGGATCCACCTTGACCAGCTCCGAAAGCGGATCCTGCAGCCGCCGCGCAATCGATATGGCGCCGCGCACCGTCAGGTCCAGATCAGGAAACTCCTGTCGAGCCACCTCCGACGCCGAGTAAACGCTCGCGCCGGCCTCGCTCACCGTAACGGAAAAAATCTCCCCTGTACCTTTCTCGACGCCCTTCTCGCGCAAAAATTCGCACACAAATGCATCCGTCTCGCGCGAAGCGGTTCCGTTGCCGATAGCGATCGCCCGCACGTTGTATTTGCGCAGCAGTGCTTCGAGCCTTGGCGCGGCCTCGGCATTGCCGTGCTTCGAAGTGTGCAGATACAGCACGTCATGCGCCAGCAGCTTGCCCGTCTGGTCCACCACCGCGACCTTGCAGCCGGTGCGCAATCCGGGATCGATGCCCAGCACCGAGATCGGCCCGGCCGGTGGCGCCAGCAGCAGGTTGTAGAGATTGTCGCGGAACACCTGAATGGCTTCGGCGTCCGACCGCCGCTTCAGTTCCAGCCGGACCTCGGCCTGAATCGACGAGTTCAGCAACCGCTTCCATGCGTCGTCTATCGCCAGCTCAAGCTGCGGCGTCCAGTCGCCGGCCGCGCGCAGCACGTGCCGCCGCAGCACACTGAACGCCCGCTCCTGCTCGATGTCGATCAGGAAGTAAAGCACATTCTCCGTCTCGCCGCGGCGGATGGCCAGCATCCGGTGCGATGGAATCGTCTTCACCGGTTCTTTGTACTCGTAGTACATCTTGAACTTTTCGCGCTCATCGACGGCATCCGCTGTCTTGCGGCTCACCACTGCGCCTTCGTCGAAGACCAGCGCGCGCAGCGCCTTGCGCAAATCGGCGTCTTCGCTGATCCACTCGGCCACGATGTGCCGCGCGCCTTCGAGTGCTTCATCAACCGCAGCCACGCCCAGCTCCGCATTTACAAACTTCGTGGCCAACGTCTCCAGCGGCGCGTCGCCTGCCTGTTGCGCCCAAAGGTACGCTGCCAAAGGCTCCAGTCCCTTTTCGCGCGCGATCGTTGCCTTGGTGCGCCGCTTGGGCTTGTATGGCAGGTACAAATCTTCGAGCTCGTTCTTCTCGAGCGTGGCCTCGATGCGCGCCTTCAGCTCATCGGTCAGCTTGCCCAGTTCGGCGATCGACGCAAGAATGCTCGCGCGCCGCTCCTCGAGCTCGCGGAAGTAGGCCAGCTTCTCTTCGATAGCGCGAATCTGCACCTCGTCGAGATTTCCCGTGGCTTCCTTGCGGTAGCGCGCAATGAACGGCACCGTGCCGCCTTCGTCCAGCAGCTCGATGACCGCGATTAGCCCGCGGAGCGGAACGTTCAGATTGCTTGCAATGTAAAGAAGGATTGCAGGGGAGAGATTTTTCTTTTCCATCATGGTCCGTTTTCATCGTAAACGGACCACTCCATCGTGCGCGCCCCGCGTTGTGCAAAAACACTGTGTAAAAGCCGCGCAGAACCGGTATATGAATCGCCGCGCTAACTTTTCCTTTCCCGCTGAGCGCGCCGCGCCGCAGCCCAGCCTTCTTTCGTCACCTGCCGTGCGCGGCCCACCGCGAGCGCGCCCTCCGGCACATTTTTCGTGATGCACGACCCCGCGCCGATGTACGCGCCATCCTCCACGCTGATCGGCGCAACGAGCGTCGTGTCACTGCCGACAAACACGCCCTTGCCAATGCGAGTCATGTGCTTGTTCACGCCGTCGTAATTGCAGGTGATGGTTCCCGCGCCGATGTTGGTTCCTTCGCCGATCTCTGTGTCGCCAAGATAGGTCAAGTGGTTAGCCTTCGCGCCTTTGCCCAACCGCGCCTTTTTGGTCTCAACAAAATTGCCCACGTGCACTTCCGGCCCGATCTCCGTTCCCGGACGCAGGTGCGCAAATGGCCCGATCCGCGCGCCATCGGCAACCGTGCTCTCGGCCAGCACGCACGACTGCCGCACCAGCACATCGTTGCCCAGCGTGCAGTTCTCGATCACCGTGTACGACCGGATGGTCGAATCCGCGCCGATCTTTGTCCGGCCGCGCAACTGCACAAACGGCTCGATCACCGTGTCTGCCGCAATCTCGACGTCCGCCTCGATCACGCAAGTCTCCGGCCGGAAGATCGTCACACCCGCAGCCATCAGCCGCTCAGCATTCTTCGCATTCAACCGCGCATCCAGCGCCATCATCTCGGCGATCGTGTTCGCGCCCAGGATCTCCTCAGCATTCTCAACTTCAACTGCAACCACGCGCTCACCGGCCGCGCGCAGAATGCCAGCCATATCCGTCAGGTAAAGTTCTTTGTGCGCGTTTTCAGCCGTGAGCTTGTTCAGGTGCGCGAGCAGCGTAGCCGTGCGAAACGCATACATCCCCGAGTTGATCTCGCGAATCTTTTCCTGCCCCGGCGCAAGCGACTTCTGCTCGACAATCGCTTCCACCTCGGGACTCCCCGGCGCTTTGCGAATCACCCGCCCGTAACCAAAAGGATTCTCCGGCACCGCCGACAGCAGCGTCATCGCCGCTTTTTGTTCGCGATGAAAATCCCGCACCCGCTCGATCGTCTCCGGTCGCACCAGCGGCGCGTCGCCCGAAAGCACCAGCACGTCCTCATACGCGCGAATGGCCTCGCCTGCGCACTGAATCGCGTGTCCCGTGCCTCGCTGCTCCGCCTGCTCTACAAACCGAATGCCCGTGGCCGACACAGCCGCGCGCACCCGCTCAGCCTCGTGCCCAATCACGGCAAAGATGTTCTCCGGTGGAACCACCTTGCTTGCCGCCGCAATCACATGCGCCAGTAGCGGCTTTCCCCCAATCTCGTGCAGCACCTTGGGCCGCTTCGACTTCAGCCGCGTCCCCTTGCCCGCCGCCATGATCACCACGGCCAGTTCTTTGTTCGCGTCCCTCATCGTCTCGCTCCATCGAAAGCAAAGTCAGGATAAATCAGCAAGTAGTGGGAGGAGCTTTTGCAACCCAATGCCACAGATCGTTGCGCGTGCTATCCTCGCTACGAAATTGCTGCTTCGCGCTCCCTCAAATCCACAGATCGTTTCGAAGAGCACACCCATCAAACGATGGTTTACCGCTCACTTAATTCGTATGGCGTTTTCTGTAGCCGTCAGCCTCTACGGCGTTGTTTTGCATACAACTGGCGCTCCCAATTCGCTGGCTCTTTCGCTCATCGGCCTTGGACTTGTCCTTATCTTGTTCTGGAGCCCTGGTGAGATTCCCGGTGTGAACAGCTGAGCGGACAGTGAGGCTGCGCGTTTGACACCGGCAGCTGCTACGGCGCAAGCCCGCGCCATCAACTTTCCCGCACCTTGACCCCGCCCCACCCGCTTTCGTATGCTGCCCTCGTCCCCGGCCGCTCACTCAGCGGGTGCGCCGCCCAAATTCGGCCCTAACTCTTCGCGGCGTCACACACACTTTCCCCATCCAATCCGTGCAGGAAGACACATGAGCGCCACCGCCACCGTTTCTGCTTCCGCCCGCCGCCTCAACGCCCAGCCGCTTCTGGTTCGCCGCGCCGCTGTGCTCGGCGCCGGAACCATGGGCTCCCGCATCGCCGCTCACCTGGCCAACGCCGGCATCCCATCGCTACTGCTCGATCTTGGCCCAAAGAACCCGGGCGACAAGCCACTGGCTCAGCTCGGCCTTGAAGCTCTCGCCAAATCGAAACCCGCAGCGTTGTTCGAACCCGCGCGCGCCACGCTCATTACTCCCGGCACCTTCGACCCCAGCAGTTCCGACGACGACCTGCCCAAGCTCGCCGCCTGCGACTGGGTCGTCGAAGCCGTCGCCGAAAATCTCGAGATCAAGACCGCCCTGCTTGCCCGCGTCGCTCCGCATCTCGCGCCCCAGGCCGTCCTCACCACCAACACCTCCGGCCTGCCCATCCATCGCATCGCCGCATCGCTCCCCGCCGAACTCCGCGGGCGCTTCTTCGGCACCCACTTCTTCAACCCGCCGCGCTACATGAAGCTCCTCGAGCTGATCCCCACGCCCGAGACTGACCCCGAGCTCGTCGCCCGCTTTGCCGCTTTCGCCGGCCGCATTCTCGGCAAGCGGGTGGTTTACGCGAATGACACACCAAACTTC
>JASIJW010000038.1:0-7879 GCA_030050035.1 Acidobacteriaceae bacterium
ATTCTCGCGGGTGAACCGGTCCAGCGTTGCACGCGCCGTTCGAGCCGCTGTCTCTCGTGTTGAAACCGCCGCAGGGCTTAGCTGATTGGTGCGCCAATAGACGGCGAGCATCGTATGATCGAGATCGCCCTCCACATTGGTCAGGTCGAAAGTAAGGCGCAGGCTTAGCCTATTTCTCTCGCCTATGACGGCTGGAATAATCGACAAATGCTGCCGCCCGTCATAATCCTTTTGCTTAACGATCACTTCCGCTTTGAATGCCCGGTCTGTCGAGAAAATTTCTTCGCCAAAGTAACTATCGAATGTGTGGTTATCGGTGAAATACTTCTTTGTCTTCCAATCGTATGGGGCGTAATGGTGAGGCAGCCCGATTTCGATCGTATGTTGTCCCTTTGAAAACGGAAAAGTATGTGAATCGATGCCGAGATCGTTATACGTGCCGGCGATCGCCACTGCATACTCGGGAGTTAAGCCCATTTGCGTTGCATCTCGCCCGCCGATGGAGTTACCCATAAACATTCCGCCAGCGTCGCACGACAGCATCACGCGCAAGCCATGCTTACGCGCGTTCTCTATATCTAGGGTCTCGATGACCTGCGCACCGTGGTTGACAAGATCCTGGAACCTGTCGGCGGTGAGGGGTGCGTCTGGGCTCGACAACCAAACTCTGGGAAAGCCGGCGTCCGATTCAGACTCTTTCGAAACCTTTACCGCCTCAGACGCATCCGAGGTTGCTTCACTTGAAGACTGGGCAGCGACCGGAGCCTGCCCAAGCATCGCCATTAGCGTTGCCGCCGAGCCGCTCTGGAGGAAATCGCGTCGACTAAATCCGTTCTCATCGTTTTGTTTTCTGGTTTTGCTCATACTCTCGTCGTTTTTCATAATCGTTCATGGCGCCACTTGCCAAGTGACTTTACGTCCACCCGAATTTTGCAAGCGAAGTCCGGTATCGTTTATTGGGAGCCAGATGACTCTTTCTTACCGCGTCTGGCCGAGTACCAGTCTTCCAATTCGTGCTTGAGCGGTGTCGTGGGAAGAGCAGCCGCATCTCGTGGGCACAGCTCTACGTAAAGCACCTCTCCCAGAGCCAGGCGAAATTGATGGGCCACCTGGTTGTTCGCAACGTCCGGGTGAAAGACGCTGGCTTCGGGAGCTGCGTGCGTCTCCAGCATTTGGTGTTCGAGCGGCGAGAGGTTCTGAGGCGTTCCCAGCGATTGCCAGGTTTCATAGCTACTGCCCGCGCCAGCTGTGATCCTCTCCTGAAGCAGCAAGGGCTTGGCCGTTTGCGTCCAGGGCATTTGCAACGTTGCCGTCCAGGCGCGCTGCTCCTTGAGCCCATAAGCCGACAGATCGCGGTGCCAAAGCAAAACTCTCACGCTCTCTCCTTCAACCGCTCCTGCAAGGTTGCAACCGGGAGCCAACGGCTGCTCAAGGCGAACCTCCAGCCGTGCCCCGCGCAGGCGGCTGAGAAAACGGAAAGCGTTGCACGTCGACTTGCGAATACCATTCAGCGTCAGCAGTCCGTAGGTTCCGGAGAACTCGCTCTGCGGCATTCCACCTTCCCCAAAAACATCGCTTGCTTCCCACCAGCAAAATGTCTCGCAGTTGCCGTCGACTGCCACGGCAAGGTCGCAGACGGTGGCCGCGGCCGATGTTTCCTCCAAACTCGGATTGTTGTTCCAGGCAATTTCTCCGTTCGGCAGGGGAACCAGGCTGTTCCATTCCGTGAAGAGAACCTCCAAGTCAGGCGTTGCCGATGCGCGGACGGTTTCCCGGACACGTCGCACTGCGTCCGAAGCGTACATCCCGGGCTTATGCGGGGTGCCTCGCAGTCCTGGATATTCCACCCATTCATCCTGCAAGTAAATATGAGTGCTGATGAAATCGACTGGAACCTTTTGTGTAGAACAGTGTTTGAGGAATTCCGGAATCCAGGCTGCGCGCGCCGAAACCGGTCCGCCCACACGCAGGCGCGGACTGACTGCCTTGAGTGCAAATGCGGAAACGTCGTAGAGCGTCCAGTAGTCGCTTTGCGTGCCGGACCAAAAGTTAATGTTGGGTTCATTCCATACTTCGAAATACCACTGTGCAACTTCATCCAGGCCGTAGCGGTCCACACAATGGCGCGCAAATGCTCCCACTAATTGTCCCCATTCGGAAAAGTCGCGGGGCGGCGTGGTGTTAAAACCCCAATCAAACACAGTTTCGGATCCAGAAGCCAGCGCAACCGGCATTGAGGACAATTCCACATGGGGACGCAATCCGAGATCTCGCAGCGAGTCAATTGCCTTGTCCACCTGCGCCCAACGGAACGCCAGACTCCCATCCTTCCTGCGTGCAACAACCGCCATCTCGTCGTGAAATATTCCATGGAATCGACAGTAGCGATACCCGATCTCTCGCTGCAGAATTGAAAGATGCTGCTGCAAGTCATTGCGAAGATGCAATGAAGCGCGCCCTGTCGCAATCGTGTTTTTCCACGGTTTTCGAAACGGAATGGAAGAAGTTGCTTGCGTGACAGAGATGATGGACGAATGGATCGCCTTCGCTCCAGTTTGTGCGGCTCCGCCTTCTGCTTTTGCCGCGACGCCAACGGTAGCTGCTGCAACGGAACTGACTAGACTGGTTTTGAGAAACTCACGCCGGGTATTGCGGGACCGATTTGACGTCTCAGAGCAAGACAACTCCAAATCCGATTTCATTCATAACTCCCATGTTCACAACTTCTTAGCGACTTCGTTCGATAGACCTCAGGTAAACCGAGAGCATCACCTCCTGCGAGTCAATCGGAATCAGAGAATGATATATCATCACCGAATCGTGGGCGTCAAATAGAGATCAATCTTTCGGTCAACGAAGGATGTGAGATAAAGTGGGTGACGAGATCCTCCCCGCTTCTGCAAAGAGCGAACGATTCTTCCAAACGGCATCCACGAAGCGCACGGTGTATATGTGGTGATCAACCAGCCATTCGCATGGAAAAAGCCCACAACAACAAGGGGATGACTACACATCACAGGAATCCATGCCAAATGGTCCATGACTTTCCGGCCGGGTATAGGAACTGTATGGGAACTATGTTCACTGCGGGCCATGAATGAGGAGCCATTCACAACCGCGAGGATAGATGATATATCATATTTTGGTCTGGTCGGGCTAATATTCCGAAGATGAGAGGATCACGATAAATGGAAACAAGATCGATCCAACTGGAGACTTCAAGCAGCCCTGCTTATGTCGGCCCGTTTATTACTGTCACGGCGCTCTTCTTCATTTTTGGATTTATTACCACGCTGAACATGGCTCTGGTGCCTCACTTGCGCACGGTCTTCAATCTTGGCTATGCGTGGGCAATGCTCGCCAATTCAGCATTTTTTCTGGCCTACTTTATCTTCTCGGCGCCCACGTCGAAGCTTATTGATGCTATCGGCTACAAATGGACAATGGTTGTATCGCTGTTCATTCAAGTCGTCGGCTGCCTGCTGTTTCTACCGGCTGCCAAGTTCGTCGTCTTCCCTTTATTCCTTTCTGCAGTTTTCATTGTGGGCGCGGGCGTTACAGCACTGCAGACCTCGGCTAATCCATATATCGTTATTCTCGGCCCCGAACACAGCGCCCCAATGCGCCTGACGTTGGCGCAAGCCTTCAATTCGATTGGCGCAACCATCGCTCCCATCATTGCTGGAGCCTTCATCTTGACTGATACCGCCCATGCGGTCTCAAAAGCGCAAATCGCCGCGACCGTCCGCACTCCCTACATCCTCATTTCGGTTGGTCTCGCCATCCTCGGCTTGATTGTGGCGTTTCTGCATTTGCCTCACCTTAAACAGACGCGGATGTCTGGTGCCGATGAAGGCGCCGGCCCTATCCTTCACCGCAGCATCTGGAGCTATCGCCACACTGTTCTCGGCGCTCTGGGCATTTTTGTTTATGTAGGTGTGGAGGTGGGATTAGCGTCCATTGCAGTCAATTACTTCAAGCTTGAGGGAATGAGTAGCGAGAAGAGTGCCTCCATTCTTGTTTCGCTCTATTGGTTTGGCGCACTGGTTGGCCGGCTTCTCGGCTCATGGATGCTCACCAAGATCAAGGCAGGTAAACTCCTTGGTGCATTCGGAATTGCTGCAGCCGCGCTTCTCAGCACTTCCATGATTACCCACGGCTGGGCTGCAATCTGGACATTAGTCCTCTGCGGATTCTTTAACTCGATCATGTTCCCAAATATCTTTGCGCTGGGCGTCGCGGAACTCGGACCGCTTACGAGCAAAGGATCTGGTCTCATCATGACAGCCTGCCTTGGTGGCGCGGTTGTTCCATTTCTTCTTGGAGCATTGGCTGACAAAATGGGCATTCAACATGCTTTCGTTCTGCCTGTGCTTTGCTATCTCTATATTGCTTCCTATGGCATGTGGGGATCGAAACCAGTTCGGACAGCTGCGACGTAGACAAGGTCGTCATCGAGTTCATCTCGCGATCATAATGAGCTGTCGATTGCTTCTCGTGAGCCGTTTTTCGTTGGATGCCGCGCGTCGATTGGACTCCATTGAAAACGAACTGCGTCAAGATTTCAGATCAGTTTGCGTAAAACCTGTAGCGAATTGTCCAGCGTGCGGTCTGGCCGGGCAATACTCTAATGTGAACGAATCCTTCCGGACAGATGACTTTGCGAATCGACCAGAAGAAGACGTGAGACAGTGGAAGGTCTCCAGATTCCTCCACACCAATGCCGCTACGGGTGTCTCCGACAACAAAATCGAAATCCGAGGATCGGTCACCATACCCGGTAATTTCTGCATAAGCACTTTCCCCGATTTCCAACTCGCGATCGTACACGATTTGATTGCCCGCAATACGTGCACCGTCTCCCAGCTGTTTATCTGTCTTCGGCGTAAAGGGAAAGCGAATTGTCATGTCTGGCCCCGTGGGAGCGCCGTCCAGCATGAAGAAGTCGTGGTTGTAAACCTGCGTGTCGATGGTTTCCGGTCCCGTGTTCGTCAATTCGTGCTCGATGATGAGAACTGGCGAACTCGATTCGAGCTTCAGCTTCTTTCGGTAAACATATGAGACGCCAACCTGGGAATTCAGGTCTTGACGAAACGTGACCTGGCTCCTTTTGGTGTGAACCGTCCATTTACCGCTGTCTACCAAGGGATAGGGTGTCGCGAAACTATACGGCTTTTCGTCGACGCGGCGTAACGCCCCAACTCCCGGCTCGACAAATAATCCGCCTGGACTCGCCTTGTCGTAGCCTGGAGCGCTTTTGGCGTCTGCAGCGAGAAACTCCTCAACCGGACCTGTGATCGAATCGTGCCGTTTTGGGTCGTACTTGGAAAACCAGACTCCAAAATAGTTATGGCCTTTATAGGTAAGGCAGCCAACCACACCCGACCAGTCGAAGCGCGAGCCGCGGTAATAACCAATCTTCGCATCCGGCAATAGAACGACAGCACTGACGGCCCCATTGCTTATCACTACCCGTGGCGCGCTTGGCGGATCAATGGGCGCGCAGCCATTGGCTTTTGCCGCGTGCGCTGGCACAGCGTTGAATGCAAGATAGACAGCCACAGAACAGACAAAAACGGAGATACGAAGAAAAAATTGGTAATGATTTCTCATAATTCGATTCCCCAATATCCAGGCTCGATCTCCGATGATACAGGGAAAAGCGCGAACTCAGGCCGTGGGCTGGTGTGAAATCCCATTATTTTCACCGCAGATACGGCTAAATCCTGATTCGCTCGCTGTTGGGCACTGCAATGAAGGCGCAGCCGCATTGCGTACTCTCGCGGCGGAGTTCCAAACAGCCGGGCAAAGCGAGAGCAACAATGAGATGGAGAGAGGTGAGCCTGCTTGGCCGCATCCTTAAGGCTGCGAATACCACACTGCAAACGCGCTTGCAGCTAACAATCGACTTAGCCAAACAATCCGTTCTCGCTGACTGATTTCTTGAGCGTGTTTCAGATTCGGGAGGACAAGCCTTTTGACGTAAACGCCATTGTCCTAAGATTTGACCCCTCTTAGCCGCCAGATATCTTCGCCGTTGTGTTTCGAAAGACGCTCCAGCACCTGAGGAAGTCCGTTCCGGACGTGTGCCCGCATCGCGGAGTCTGCAACTTCCGGATCACCACTGCACAAGGCCTCAGCTAGCCTCGTGTGGAATCCTTCAGGCTGAACGAACCTGTGGGCAGCGAGATCATGAAGCCAGCTGAAGATCAATACATGCTCTCTTTCGATCGCATGGTAGAGACCTGGGCTCTGCGCGAGTTCAGTGATTCTTAAATGAAACTGCAAATGATAGGTGTTTACAGAAAACAGAAACCTGGAGTCCTGGGGTTCTACGGCACAAATCTTCTGCAGCTCATCGAGATGATGTGCACTTCTAGTAAGCTCCTCTTTTTCCGCATCAGTAATGTTCTGCGCACATAATCTTGCAGCCTGCGATTCCAAGGCTTCACGAATGACATTATTGTCGCGAATACTTTGTTCGTTAGGGATGCGGACACGCGTGCCGATGCGGGGGAGACTCTCGACAAGGCCTTCAACTTCCAAACGTTTGAGAGCCTCGGTGATAGGGAGAAAACTCATCTTGAAGCGCGCAGCTAACCGCCGGCGAGACAAGATGTCGCCAATTGCAAGCTTTCCGCTCAGAATCTCATTGCGCACCTGCTCATAGGCCTGATCGTAGAGGGATTTTCGGCGAACATTCAGCCGGTTCGAGGCGCTTCCGGGTTTCTTCAATTCGGCTCGCTTTCGCATCTGTTCTCTTTGATCGGTACCCATCACCGATGTTGACGCGTTTCTCAAGGCGACGACGTTATCATGCCGGCCCTATAGCTTTACGGAATGATAAATTTTATGATACATGAGCCTCCAACAAAAGCTGTCGCTGGCCTCTGAATACAGAAGAGTAACTATTTTCCCCTCCTCGTGGATCTCGACCCGCTGCTTCGGCTGGGCATGTCCGTAAGTTCCTCGGCCTGCACTCTTGCATTTTTCGGATGAAATCATTGAATTTTGCCGTCGAAAGAGATGACATCCTCCCAGACCTGCCAGGAGATGAAAAATCAGAAGGCATTCTCTCGGTTGGACTTGTATCCAACTGGGTAGCCGTATAGGGACTTTTAAAGAGGGCGACCGCGTCGTCAGCGAAACAGCTGCTCAGTTGGGATTCAAATTGAAAGCAAAGAAAGAGCCCATCGATATTCTGATCGTTGACCACGTCGAGCGAGTTCCGCCCGCAAACTGAATTTGTAAATAACGCCGATATCGGGCGATGAGCAGCAGAATTTGTTCGTTGGTTTGGCAGAACTGCCCGATGACTGATTGGCTGCCCCCCAGGGATTCGAACCCCGATATGCTGATCCAGAGTCAGCTGTCCTGCCGTTGAACGAGGGGGCAGAAATTACGCACTGGGCGGTTGGTAAACCGACCGATGGCTTATGCAACGGCAGGCGCCGCGGCAGTATCAGCCAACTTGTTCATCATACTGGGCGTTGGCGAGCGGGGTCAAACTCTTCATCTTCGTTTCCGGCCCCAATCCGCGCTGGCTTTCTGGCTCGTCAGTGACAGTCCATGGGCGATCTCTGACGGTTCGCGTCCGCGTTCACAGGAGCGCTTCTACTGCTTCAGGAAGCGAGGCAAACTCGAGGTCTGCTGCTTTTCCGACGTTTTCGGCTGCGGTTTTCGGGGCGTGGGGATCGGATGCGATCCGGATGGTCGCCATTCCCAGGCGGCAACCGAACTCCATGTCAGCGGCTGAATCGCCGATCATGACGCTTTCGGCTGCGGTGATGTCGGGAAAGCGCCTTACGGCCTCATCGAAAGGACCGGTGAGCGGCTTGCGGCAGTTGCACTCCCCTTCCTCGTGCGGGCAGATCAGGAA
>JASIJW010000307.1:0-3218 GCA_030050035.1 Acidobacteriaceae bacterium
CGGGGCCGATCAGATTGTTCGGGGACGAGGCAGCGGGTGTTTGAAAGCGCGGCAAAAGCTGTTGCGATACGGGGCGAGTGAGTGTCGGGGGACGAGACAGGGAACAAGGGAACGAGCAGACGAATGGGCGGAAATGGTAGTTCCCGCCCTTTCGCACCAAACGCGAAACGACGGGGCACGGGGACATTGGCGGAGACAGCAAAAAATCGGCGGCGTGGGGTTCGATTCCCATGCCGCCAGACGGTCTTGAAGTGCGACCGCTATTCTGCCCGTACACCTGTGGTTGCGAAGACGCCCGCTGCTCGTACTGGGCTTGGGGTTCCGTTTGCGGAACCGGAGCGCAGACCAGGCTTCGCTCAAATTCCCGTTTTGCGGACGGCGCTTACTTTGCCGGCCGCGTTTACCGCTGCGGCGGAGGCGGTGCGTTGCCGCCCGCTGGGGGCTGCTGCTCGCCGCCCTGCGCCGGCGGAGGACCACCGGGACCGCCCGGACCATTGGGACCGCCGTTGCGCCAATGGTGTGCGCCTTCCCGGCGATCCATACTGGGGCCCCTGTCGCGACCCATTTCGCCGCGCATGTCGCGCAACTGCTTCCATTGGTCGGAGGTGAGCTTCATACGGATGTCGAGGAGGAACATCGAGTTGGCGCGCTCGAGCGCGGCGCGTGCCTCGACGACCTTGTCAATCTGCGCCTCCATGGCGGCGCGGTCCGGCTGATCGGCGCTCATCAGCGGCTCCAAACCCAGTTCGGCTTTCTCGAGAGTGGCCTGGAGGTCGATGAGCTTCTCGCGATGGTCGTAGAGGATCTGATCCATGGCCTTGCGCTGGTCGTCGGTCAGCTTGAGCCGCTCGATCATGCGCGGATTGTTCCACCAGCGGCCAAAAGCGCCGGGAGGAACCATGGAGCGCTCCATGGGAGGACGATGTTCTGCAAAACCCCTGCCCGAACCTGGGCCCGTGCCGGCTCCGCCGGGACCCTGTGCGCTGGCTAGAGCTGCGCCCAGAAAGGCTGCGGCCAACGCGGGGAAAATACGTCGTACAATGTCCACTTTCATAGGTGTCGTTTTCTCCTGACTTTCCTGATCTTGCTTCGAGGAATCCTGGTTTGTCCTTGGAACCATCCTTCGGGGGCTCAAGCCCCGATTCATTTTTCAGCTCCTCATTTTTCAGCTCTGCGGCACGGTTAAAACCGTGCCCGTTCAAAATCGCACGCTTCTACTGATCGACTATTGATCGGGACTTTCATCCATCAACTGCGCCAGCGGCTCCATGGCGCTGGGAACGGGGCGCGAAACGTCGCTGTCGACCGCGGCCATCAGGCTCGCGTCGCCCTGGCCTGCCTGCGCGGATACGGCGGACTGCCTGGCATGAAACTGTTGCTGCTCGATTTGCCGTTCGTATGCCATGCGAACAAGCGTCTGGTTGCGGTGATGCTGGTAGAGCCCGGCCGAAAGACTGCCGGCGGCGAGCAGGCAGCCGAGGGCCCAGCCAGCGGCAAACCGCCAGCTATGCCGGTGCGCGGCCAATGCGATGGCGCGAGGACGGCTCAACTCGGCGTTGCTCCAGGCATGCACGCTTGCGCGGAAGTTGCGGAGCGCCTGGGCGAGATCGGCTTCAAGACTGGTTTCGAAACTGGCTTTTGCCACTTCGAGACCGGCATTCGCCGTTTTGACCGACTGATCGCTGTTCGTGTTCATTGGGTTCGTGTTCATCGCATACCTCCCACCTCCGCGCGGACTTTTGCCAGCGCCCGCGAAAGGTGCGCCTTGACCGTGCCCTCGCTCAGGCCGGTGGCTTTGGCAATCTCGGCCAGCTCCTGCTCCTCGACGTAGCGCAGCAGAAACACCGTGCGCTGCCGCTCGCTGAGACCGGAGACGGCCTTCCAGACCGTTTTCACCTGCTCCTTGGCCAGCAACCGCTGCTCGGCGCTGCGCTCACCGCTCGGCAGCCATTCGCTGGCTTCGTCCAGGTCCACAGCGTTGGTGCGCGTCTGCCGCCAGAACTGCATGCGCCGGTTACGCCAGTGGTCCTTCTGCAAGTTGATGGCGATGCGCATCAGCCAGGTCATGGCCGTCGAGTCGCCGCGAAAATGAGCCCAGTTCCGGTGCGCCTTCAGGAAACATTCCTGGGTGAGCGTTTCGGCCAGATCGACATCGCGTGTCGAAGCCAGCAAAAACCGGAAGATCTGCGGACGGTGCTCGGCGACCACGCGCGCGAACTCCTCGGCAGCAAGTGCTTGTGCTGCTTCGGCATCCATCGGCTTTGCTACCGCGCCGGCTGCCATCATTTTGGTAGACGCCTTGATAGGACGCGAGTTTACAGCCTTCTGCCTCATCATTATCCAACTGAAGAAGACACCTATCCGGCGCGGCTGGTTGCGCGCCAGTCGCCGCGTATCCCCCGTTTGTTTGGGACGGATGAAACGACCGGAAAGACAGAAAGGCGGGGAGCAAGCGAGGGAGGGATCAAGGCAATCAGCCGGGGCTGCCGGGCTCGTCGGCCATAATTAGAGGAAATGGGAGGGGATATGACGGTGGGAACCGAAATTTTGCCGGCCGCCCAGGCGGGTACGGTTGCGCTGGGTGGGGATTTGGTTGTGAACCGGATGGGGTTCGGGGCCATGCGGCTAACGGGAAAGGGCATTTGGGGCCCTCCGGCAGATCGCGAGGCTGCTCTGGCCACGCTGCGCCGGGCCGTGGAGCTGGGCGTGAATTTTATCGACACCGCGGACTCTTACGGGCCGGATGTTTCCGAGGAGCTGATTGCCGAGGCGCTTTGGCCGTATCCCGCGGGGCTGGTGATTACCTCAAAGGCCGGCTGGGTGCGTCACGGCCCGCTGATCTGGCAGCACAATGCCGCACCCGGACATATTGCGGAGGCGATCGAGGGCACTCTGAAGCGGCTCAAGCTGGAGCGGATCGAGCTTTATCAACTGCACGTGCCTGATCCGGCGGTTTCTTTCGATGCCTCGATGGAAGCGATTGCGCGGCTGCGCGAGCAGGGCAAGGTGCGGCATGTGGGGCTGTCGAACGTGACGCTCGAGCATATCGAGCGGGCGCGGAAGATTGTGCCGATTGTGAGTGTCCAGAATCGATACAGTTTCTCTGACCGCGAGTGGGATTATGTGCTCGACCACTGCGAGAAGAACGGTATTGTCTTTATGCCGTGGGGGCCGATGGCGCAAATGCGCAGGGCGAATGAAGTGGTGGAGAAGATCGC
>JASIJW010000039.1:0-6379 GCA_030050035.1 Acidobacteriaceae bacterium
AAAATCGAAGGCGTTGCCATCGACCTCGCATCCGTCGAAACCAACATCGTAATCTTCCGATTGTCGAACGGCACTGCGGAGGAAGTAGAGGAACGGCTCAAACGCCGAGGCGTGCTGGTGGGCGCCTTCGGTAAAAACGCCATCCGTCTCGTCACACACCTTGACGTGAGCCGCGCTGACTGTCAATACGCCGCAGAGGCGCTCGCCGAAGAGATCGTCGCGAGCGTGGCCGCCGCGCAGTAGCGCCGAACTTCGCGGTTTCATAATTGCGTCAAGCGGCAGTGGGTGCCCAAGCTCGATTTGAGACCTGGGAAAGCACGCAGAGAGTGTCACATCCGTGAGCGCCTACTTCTTCACCGCATCATCGCGCCAAAGCGCCACGCCGCCCAGCAGGCCTGTTTCATTCGAGACGATCGTCACATTCGCCGGCGGCTTGAATTCAATCTTCTTCGTGTTACCTCCGCCGAGATAGAGATGGTCCCAGTTGAACGTATGGGCAGTCTGTGCGATGGCAAGCTCCAGCAGCTTACTCCAGCGGCGCTTGCCATGGTGATCGAGGCCGCGGCGGCCAAGGTAATCTTCATAGGTCTTCCTGCGCCACGGGTGATGGCCGAGTTCGAGCCCGGGGCACAACCGGCCGTCGGTAAAGAGCGCCGAGCCCATGCCGGTGCCAAGGGTAAGAATCAATTCCACACCTTCGCCCTTAATGGCGCCATACCCCTGCACTGCCGCATCATTGGCCACGCGCGCGGGCTTCTTCCATCGCTTCTCGATCTCCTGCTGAAGATGGAACCCCATCCACGCCGGATGCAGGTTGACGGCTGTATACGTAACGCCCTTCTTCACCACTCCGGGAAAACCAACGGAGATGCGATCGAACCCTCGCAGCTTCGCGACCATTCCATCCAGCAATTTGAGGACCGCGCGCGGCGTTGGTATGGCCGGCGTCGGAACGCGCTCGCGCTCGCTCAATGGCGCGCCGGCAGCGTCGAGCAGCATGACCTTCAGTCCCGATCCGCCAACGTCAACGGCCAGCGTGATTACGCCCGAGGTCTTTAGTTTGGAAGAAGTTTTCAAAAGAGCAGTGTTGTTGACGACGGCCTTCGCGCTCACAGCAATGAATTGTACCCGGACTCACGATCTCCTGCGAAAAAGCTGCAGGATCGTCGCGTAATCCTTGGTAACTAAGCCGCCGCGCCTCGAATCGATTAGATGCGCAAGCCGTTCGAAGAGCCGTGCGCGCCGTCCTGCAGGCAGCAGCCGGTGGTCGGAGTGCGTATCGAGCACCTGCACGTATTCTGCCGCCGTATACGCACGGCTCCAGTAGTAGACGCGACATGTCGGCTCTTCGAAAAGCTCCAATGAGAGCACTTCCCTTTCCGCTTCCACGACTTCATCCGGCCGCGGCAGATGGGCGCGATCTTTCGTCAACTCCGGCGCTTCTTCCAGGTAGACCGTCCGCGCCTCATCCACAAAATCGTCAGAAGAGCCGTTGCGAATGTGCCGGTTTCGCCACATAGCAAGCCAGCAGTGCGGCTTGAGCATCGCCGCAATGCGCCGCTCTCGCGTAGCAGGATTCAGCCAGTGGTAGGCCGTGGCCGAGTAGACCAGATCGTACTGGGTGTTTGTAGCCCAAGTATCGAAATCGGCCACTTCGATCGTGACGCGCGGAAACCCGGCCAGCCGCTGCCGCGCAATCGCCGCCATGTTTTCTCCCAGTTCGACGCAATCGATCGACAATCCCCTTGCAGCCATCTGCTGGGTAGCGTGGCCGGTGCCGCAGCCGATCTCAAGAACGCGCGACGAGCAGCCCAAAGAAGACGCGTCCACAGCCGAGATTGCAATCACATCATCGAAGACTGCGGCCGGATAGGAGGGACGCATCCGGTCGTAAAGCTGCGCCACGTCATCGAACGTCACACGCAACTTCTCGCGTGTGCCAATCGGGTGAGGTTCATAGGGCATGGCGAATTATAAGCAATTTCCCCCATGTCCTCATCGCCGCAGGATTCACTTGCATGCTCCGTTTTGCAAATCCAGAAAAAATTCCGCGCGGCCGGCAGTCGAGCCGCGGCCGCGCGGCGCCGTTTAGTGGAGCGGCAAAGAGACCGAGTGCGATGTCGAGCGTACAGCGCGCATTCAAAGGAAGTTTGCCTGCGCGCGCCGCCGGCTCGAAGATCTGAACGTCGTGGCCGCAGCGGCCGAGCGCACCCCGCCAGCCCGCAACTTACGCGACATAATGTTCAGCCGTGCTCGGTTGCAAAATTTCCTGGCATAACTCGATATACCGTTCAGCCATGCGTCGAGACGTATACATCTGTGCGCGGCGGCGGGCATTGGCCTGAGCGCGCGCCAGCAGTTCAGGCTCGCCGGCAAGCACCGCCAGCAGCGCGGAGAGCGATTCGGCGTCGTGAAAGAACAGTGCGTCTTGGCCCCACACTTCGCGCAGTGAGGGAATATCGTTGGCCAATACCGCGCAGCCGCAAAGCGCCGCCTCCAGCGGCGCCAGTCCAAAGGGCTCGTACTGCGAAGTGCAGATATACACCGCGCTTTGCCGCAGCAGCGCAAGCATCTCCGCTTCATCCAGCGGTCCAAGCAGCACGGCCTCTCCGCAATCACGATCAAAGCTCGCCGCCTCGCGTCCCATCTCCCCGGCAACGAGGATCGGCATTGGAGAGCGAACGCCCGCCAGCATTGTCAGATTTTTGCCTTCATCCCACAGCCGGCCGGCGGAGGCTGCCTGCATTTTGCGTTCCGTATACGCAGCGCCCGGCGGCACCGTACGGCCATTCGCAATCACCCTCCTCTGCCCGGGCAACCGGAAGCTGGCGCCGAGCGCATCCAGCATCCATTGCGTAGGAGCAACCACGGCATCCGCCCGTTCGAGCCCCTCGGCGACGAGCTCCTTATACGTTCCCAGCCAGCGCGACTCCGGCAGCAGCTGTTTGCCGCAGGCGGCCCAGCTCAGCATGTCGCTGTGCGCTACCACCACGCGCGGCGTTTCGCAGGGCAGCGCGCCAAAGCAGAACTGGTTGCTAATGATGAGATCGGCGCGCAAGTCCCGGGCCACGCGCAGCAGCAACGGCTCTGCTTCGCGGCGAGCGCGATGATTGTTCTGCATCCATTCGAGGGGAGAATCGGAAGCCGCGAAGCGAAATCGCGAGCCCCACTGCGTCACCTGCGCAGCCACCCAGTCAAGCTGAGCCGGCGAAGGGATGTACCCCAGGCTGACCAGAGCGACAGAGCAGCCGGCGCCAAGCAGCTCGACCGAGAGCTCGCGCGCGAAGGTCCACACGCCGCCAGTGGTGTCGGTTGTAATCAGGATCCGCATGCGCCCGCCTCGCTCTCGAGATCCGCCGACGGCAGCGGGTGTTGCTCCCGAAGCAGACAGAAATCGCCCGGACAGAAAGCACACGAGCGGAAATCGCAATAGCCCGGCACAATCGAAATCTGCGGCTTCACGCTGCAAGTTGCGGCCGAAACAACCTGGACCATAGCAACCTGAACCATAGAAACGTGGACCATCTCACTCAACCGCTTTCATTCGGGATCAAGGTGAAAATTCCAGTACGAGAGGCAGTACGAGAGATTATGCGGTTCTTTCCAAAGCGCAATGGCTTCGAGCATGAAGAAGGTCCTGAAGCTGCGGTGGAGTTGCGTTTTCAAGCGATCAGCGAAGGCCTGCAATGCCAGGTAACGCGCGTGTGAAGTAATGATTGAAGATTTTTCTCGCGGAATACGAGCCGTGCGGAAGCATCCGCCAGCAGATCCAACCCGTTTATTAGAGGAAGTTGAAACAGACGAGGTTGTACGGCCGAAGGCCGCCACCCAAACATTGGCTGGGAATTCTCCCAGGATTCACCGCAGAGCGCTCAGTTAGCGCCGCACTCAATTGACGTAACGGCAAGATACTGAGTGCGAGTGCTCCGCTCGCAGCGCCGCAGTTCCTGCGCTCGCCTGTGCTCGCCAAAATTTGCAGCCTTGAGATTCGCGATGGGCCAATCGCCCTTTTTAGGCCACAAAACATTACTTTGGTTAGGGGAATGTGGCTCATTCTCATGGATTTATGAATGACTTCCTGTTGAAAAGCCGCTACATTTTAGTTCTCCCGAGATTTGCGTTGTGTGAGGCCTATTCCCCAAAACGGCCTCCTGAGGGAATGCATGGTCTGTCCAAAATGTGAATCCGCCGCTCTCTCGCTTATTCCGGCAGAAGTCCGGCTCTACCGCAATAGTCCGCGGACTATGAGCCATCCGCCAATGACCCCGTCCCCGGACATCCTCGTTTGCCTCGACTGCGGATGGTCAGAGTTTTCCATCCCGAGTTCCTGGCTCTCAGCAGGATGGCTGCGTTCGCTGCGTCCGCAGCCGGTGGCGAACACGCCCGCGCTAGGGCCTTCGCTGGTCACCGCCAAGATCGCCGCCGCAGGTTAAGCTCTTTCGCTCGCCAACTCCACGCGGGCAGCTCCCTGCGCACGCCTGCGTGGCATTGTTCCTCCGCCGCGCCATTCTCGGCGCGGAGATTTCCCGCACCAAAGATTCCCGCTCAAACTCTCGCTCATAAGCACGAAGGCCCCAGCCCAAACTGGAGGCCTTCATGTTTTTGCGTGGAGTGGAATCCCGAAGCAAAACTCTTTGCCCGAACCTGTCTTGCAAAGATTTGCCTGCTGTGACATTCTCCTTCTGAATTTCTCAAGGAGAATGATGAGAGCGAAACAAAGCTTCAGCAAAGCAGGCGTGGCTCTCGCCCTGGTCGTCGCATTGAACGCGATCTCTCCGGTCTGGGGACAGAATCCCGCCGCGTCGAGCAATTCCGCGGCTCAGCAATCCGGCGGCGATCCGCTTGCCGGCCTCAGCCCTGAGAATCGCACGCTCTTCGACACGCTTCGCCATGCAGCTCAACAGAACGACGATGCCACGACGCTTGCAGCCGGCAAGAAACTCCTTCCTGCACTGAACCCGGGCACTCCTTTATGCGACTTTGTCACTCAGCTCACCGCCGGATCGGCGGTTGAAACTGAAGATATCGCCTATGCGTTGAGTCTTCTCAAGCCATTCACTGACGCACACCCCGAAGACTGGCGCGCGGCGTCGCTTCTGGCGCGAGCCTACGCCGAGAGTGGCGAAAAGGCTCTGCGAGATCAGAAAATTGCCGACATAATTGCCTTGCACAAAAGGACCTCAGATCCATCCTTTGCCAAGTTGCACGTCTTTCCGATACAGAAGGTCGCGCTCCACTCCGGCTACGCCCTTTTTCTATACCCCTTCGAACCTCTGGGAAGGTACCACACCTATTTGATCGCTCTCGTCTACACGAGCGCCGGCAAGGAGGATTACAGAATCGAGCTGGAGAGCGAGGATGTCGATCAGGCCTTTTTCACGCCAAAACATCCGGGCGAGAGGCGATTCTCGATCGACTCATATCGCGAATCAACCACCGGCGGACAGTTCAGCGAATCGCAAGCACTGCACGGATTTATTGATGGAGCGTTTGACTACGATTCCATGCGAGACCGCATGGTGCAAGCCGCGAACGGAGAGAAACTCTCGTCAAAATAGGAAGGCCCCCAGCCGAAGCTGGAGGCTTTCGTTTTTTGCACTGAAAAATCCTCCTCGCTACAGTGGAACCTTTTCAAGCGGCGCGATGAACCCGATCCCCGGCACGTCGAGCTTATGCAGATGCGCGTCGTTGGTGATGAACAAATCGACGCCGTAATGCGCGGCACAGGCTAGCTGGATGGCGTCGGCGCTGCGTAGCTTGTGTGTAGCGCGCAGTGATGCATAGCGCCAGGCAACAGACGGATCGAAGCTGACGACCTGTGCCGTCGAGCGAATAGCGTGATCGTATTGCTCAATGAGTGAAGTCTGGCCAAGTTTCGTTGGCCGCACCAGAACCTCGCCCAAGGTCATCGCAGACGTTACGATGCGGTCGCCGCGATCAAGCATCCGCTTGCGGATCGTGAGTGTCTGGCTGCGAGTCGGCTCGATGCCCTCAAACATGTAGATAAAGATGTTTGTATCAAAGAATATCTTGCTCAAATATCCTCCCTCCGCAGGTTCTCCACGTATTCGTCCGCATGCTCGTCGGCCCAGATATGCCGTCCCGACCCGATTAGCTGAATTAATGGATCGTGCTCCCAATCAACGACGCTACGTGCACCTTGTTGCCCACACCATTCCAAATACCAGTCGAGAAGGGGATGGTACAGTGATGGAACTTCTTCTCGTTTCGGCATGTATTTAGAACCCCGTTCCGACCGTCTTTGCGGATCGATCACATCACCCGGGCGGTACAGACGCAGGAATCCCACTTTGGTCTCAAATAACATTGTGTATTTGCCCGTTGATGGTGGCACATTGGCAACGAGGTGCTGTTTCAA
>JASIJW010000308.1:0-6709 GCA_030050035.1 Acidobacteriaceae bacterium
TTTATCAGTGCACAATTCATCTATGATGGCAGCCAGATCGTTTCGGACATCGACGAAAATCTAACAAAAATTGTCGGTAAGCACCAATTGCTGTTTGGCGGCCGCTTCAGGCACGAGCGGGTAGGAAACGAGCCCGATGAGGCTCCAGATCAAGTCAACTTTGGGGCCTATGCGACCGCGCTTGAGAATCCTGGTTCGGGCTCTAATTACACCGCAACGACAAATACGGGCTATGCCGACGCCGACATGTTTCTGGGCACTGCTGACAGCTATGTGCAAAGCCTCAGCGCTCCTCACACGCATTACCACGACATGGACTCTGCCGCCTACTTTCAGGACAATTACCATGTGGCCAGAAACTTTACGGCTAATCTGGGCTTACGCTGGGAGGGCTATCCTGCCCCCTGGGTAAAATATGGCTTGGGCGGTTCGTTCGACTTAAAGAACGACGCTGAGGTTTTGGCTGTCCCTCCGTCCACTCTCGTTTCGGAGGGCTACACGACTCAAGCCATTGTTACCAACATGACTAACCTTGGTGTAGTATTCGAAACCCCTTCCGAGGCTGGGTATCCGTCTGCCCTTCGGGATAATTACTACTTCAACTTTAGTCCCCGCGTGGGTTTTGCTTACCAGCCATTCGGAAAATACGGGACGGTGATCCGAGCAGGTTATGGAAGATACTCATACCCATCGAATATTCGTGCAGGCATACAAGCGTCGTGGCAAAACGCTCCGTTAACAGCGGGCTACACCGAGAGCTATATAGCCGCCAACCAGTCCCCGGATGGTTTGCCAGACTATCTGCTGCGTTCGGCGCCAGCAGTCATTATGGGCGTGAACAGCACGAACGTGGTGAATACGAACTCCATCACCGCTATCACGCCGGGAATAGCCTTGACCACCACGGCCCCTGACTATGGCCCTACTTTTGCCACCCAGACGAACTTTACCATCGAGCAGCCGATGAAGGGCAATGCGGCACTGCGCGTCAGTTGGGCATGGACACATGGGACTAACCTGCAGACTGAGTACGAGTACAACTATCACCCGTCGACGTTCACCTGGGAGGTTGTGACCGGCACAGCCTTACCGACAGGGACCTATTCCGGCGTAGCAACCGGCCCCTACGACCAGCACGTTTGGGCCAGTGGCAGTGATTTGTATTCGAAAGACGGTTGGTCGAACGATAATGCCTTGCAGGTGAACTACCAGCGCCTCTATCATCATGGCCTCGCCTATCAGGCCTACTACGTCTGGTCTAAACCGATGCGGCTCGGCGACGCGTCGAACGACGTCGCAAGCAACCTCGTTGTCTACAATGCACAGGCTTACGGCAACTCCGGATTGGGTTCCTTTACTCCGAGTTACGGAACGCCGGGCCCATACATTGCTCCTCCAGTCAGGCCGGCAGGAATCGCGCCATACGCCGATTGGAAGGGATTGCGAAAATACGCGGAATATCAAATAGACACCGCAATACCGCTGCAGCACGTCGGCTTCAACACAATCTACGATCTTCCGTTTGGAAGTGGAAAGCGATTTTTGAGCAACTCGAATCGTCTGGTGGACGAACTAGTCGGTGGTTGGCAGATCGCGGCTGACGGAAGCGTCGTCTCGCAGGATTTCCAGCCTGCTTCGACCAACTGGGGACCAACCAGCCAGATTCATGTTTATAAGCACAAGGCCCCCATCACTGACTGCCGCAGTGGCGTCTGCTACAAAGCCTACGAATGGTTCAATGGCTATCTCGCTCCCTCATCTGTTTCTGGAAATAGTTGCTCAAATTCGGCAGGGGCCAACGTAGTGTCCGGCCTGCCCGGTGGTTGGACTCCCTATCAAAGCCCGATCGATACCGATTGTAATAAATCCGACGCAGCCTATGCATACTACGGTGATAACGATGTGGACGTTACGTTGAGCAACGGAACTGTGTTGAAGGCGGTGGCCTACAGCCCCGGCCCACAAGGGGCCAATCCTTATTCACGCACTGTCATCAACGGACCCATGAACTACTCGGTAGACATGTCGGCCTTTAAGGTCTTTCCGATCACGGAGAGGGTGAACCTGAGAATGAACGTAGATGCCTTTAATGCCCTGAATATTCAGGGGTATACCAATCCAAGCACCACCGACGGCACAGAACAGGTTCAACCTGGCGCTGGCGTGGCCAGTTCCTATTGGACTCCCCGTCTATTGCAGTTCACGATGCGGTTAACCTTCTAGCACTAGCAAATTCCACTCGGCGCTGCCCCGGCCATGCGAATGGCCGGGGCGGACTGATGCTCCGAAGGCCTGCCTGATGGCTATTGGCAGGCCCGAAGATTGTGATCGGCTCTCCCCCTGATTCAACCCTGTTTGCAGCGACCAATGAAATTGAAATCAGTAGCCACTGCTTTCCGAGATCTTTGGAAATCGAGGTTATAGAGCCTCGAGCAGAAGCAGGAACGCGCTTCTGCAAAGCAGCGTGAACAAAACGGATAAGCGGCTCATCTGTTCAAGTAAGGAGAAGTTAAATCGTGGCAGTATCGAACCGCACCACCCCAAACATGAATACGGATTTAGAGGAATCGCGCAATGTCACGCCTGGGCTCTCTGATGCGTCTCGGCAGCCAAGCCGCCGTCAGTTTCTGGCTATGGCCGCAAGTGGCGCCGCCCTCCCGCTAACGAATTGGGTGGAAAGGCAGGCGAACGCGATGGGCGTTGGACCGGCGCTGTCACCTAACGAAGCACAACCTCTAGAAACAGGCGGCATCACTCCAGAAAATTTCGAAAATGCCCGTAAGCGAGCTGCAGCCATTGTCGAAAAGCTGACGCTCGAAGAAAAGATTTCGCAGTTTGGAGCCGGGGCGCCTGCGGTGGATCGCCTTGGTCTGCCAGCTTTTGATTACGGGGCCGGCGAAGCTTTGCACGGCATGATTCATATTGGCCCGATTACAGCATTCCCCGTGCCTCTTGCGCTGGGCTGCTCGTGGAATCGGTCTTTGATGTATCGGGTTTTTGACGCAGTATCCGACGAAGTGTGGGCCGCCCATAAAAAGGACCGCCGAGGACTAGCGCTGTTTTCGCCACCGACGGTCGACCTGGGCGCGCGCGACCCACGCTGGGGGCGCATCGCGGAAAATTACGGCGAAGATCCCTATCTGGTTGCACAATTGGCGATTCCTACAGTCCAGGGAATGCAGGGCGACAATCCCCGTTATCTCAAGACCATTGCATGCGCTAAACACTATATCGCTAATGACACCGACACCGATCGGCACATGATTTCCGCTTCAGTCGATGCGCGTAGCTTTTGGGAGTATTACAGTCCGGCTTTTGAAGCCGTTGTCAGACAGGGGCAAATATTTGCAGTTATGTCTTCTTACAACGAGCTAAATGGCATTCCAACCACCGCCAGTCCTTTCTTGCTAACTGATCTGTTACGAAACCGGTGGGGATTCCGCGGGTATGTAGTTTCCGATTGCGGTGCGGTCAGCGACATTTATCAGAGTTACAGGCCCGAGGCACATCAATACCAAGGGCATCACTTCGTAAACAACTATGCTGAGGCCGCCGCACTTGCGGTAAACGCCGGCTGTGACATCAATTGCGGTCAGAGTCAAATTCTTCAAAAATATCTGGGTGAGGCGGTGCAAAAGATGCTCATCAGCGAGTCCACTTTGGATCGCTCGTTGGTACGCTCCTTTACTAGCCGCATCTTGCTGGGAGAGTATGACCCGCCAGAACAAAACCCTTATAGCAAGATACCAGTTTCCTGTTTAGAGAGCCCAGCCCACCGCCACCTCGCCCGTGAGGCGGCCCGGCAATCCATCGTCCTCTTCAAGAATGAAAACGGCGCACTTCCGCTTGACAAGAACAAGCTAAAGAAGATTGCTGTCATCGGTCCGATGGCTGGCACGAACTACCTTGGCAATTACAGCGGGACGCCATGGCTCCGTATCTCTCCGCTGCAGGGAATCAAAGAGTACCTGGGAATTCCCGCAGCACCAGCGTATAAGAAATTCGCAAGCGATTTCTCTTGCGTTGGCCCGAGTGCGAAAAAGCAAACCTTTTGGAGAGGCCAAGGGCCGCTTTTGGAGACGTGTAACGAAAGTGGCCTGGCGCTTGGGTCCATCTCGGATGGCACCTGGGCCGGGTTCGCAAATGTTCTTTTGACGGGGGCGACGGAATTTCACGCTCGTGTGGCCAGCAACAGCGCCGGGGGATCGATCGAGGTGCGACTTGAAAGTCTCACGGGTCCATTGCTTTCCACACTTCAGGTTCCCAACAGCGGTGGCGAGCAAAAATGGGTCGATATCGCCGCACCGATCAAACCCACGACAGGTGAGCATAAGCTTTTTCTGTGCTTCGGAGGCAGCCCGGAGAGATCATTCAGCCTTCAGTCGTTCAAGCTTACGCCGGAAACCCGGGCTTCGCTTCCGGCGTCCGGAGCCGCCGAAGTGACCTACGCCATGGGCTGCACCGTAACTGGCGACAAGGATCCTGATCAATTTGACGCGGCCGTCCAGGCCGCCAAGGAGGCCGATGTTGCCTTGGTGTTCGTCGGGACTGACGAGCAGGTGGATAGAGAAGGACATGACCGCGACTATATTCACTTGCCCGGAGCCCAGCACGACTTGGTACAGGCTGTTTATTCGGCCAACCCCAAAACCATTTTGATTGTGTCCTCCAACGCTCCGGTAGCGTTGAAGTGGGAACAGGATCACTTACCAGCGATTGTGGGTGGACTTTTACTCGGTGAACAGCAAGGCAACGCATTGGCAGAGGTGTTGTTCGGTGACTACAATCCGAGCGGGAAGCTGACCACTACCTGGTATCGTGAGATCGAAGACTTACCGGACTTCCACGATTACAACATCCGTCATGGTCGTACATATATGTATTTCAAAGGAAATCCTCTTTATCCTTTTGGCCACGGGCTTCACTACACCGAATTTGAGTACAAGAACTTAGAAATAAGTAGTCATACTCTCAGCGCCGGCAGCAAAGTCACAATTTCGCTCGAAGTAGCGAACACCGGCCCCTGCGATGGTGATGAAATCGTCCAGCTTTACGTGCATTTAGTTAACGCCAATGTGGAACGGCCGTTGAAACAACTTGTGGGATTTGAGCGCGTACACGTCAAGGTCGGCGAAAGGCAACGAATCACCTTTAACTTGGACCACGAGGACCGAGCGTTGCGATACTGGGACGATGAAAAGTACGACTTTGTTCTCGAACCCTGCCAGCTGGACGTCATGGCCGGCGCTTCATCGGAGGATATCAGACTGAAAGCGCGGATATCTTTGGTCTGACACTTGCCGTCTACGACACTGGACCCGGCGACTTGCATTCAAACCAAAGATGCACATCCGAAAATCGACGACGCCGGTGCACCCAATAAGAAGGTAGGAGCCGATGTCTGTTCAACGCGCAGTCGCGTGTGTTGGCCCACGCTTTAGTGTGGCACCACTCTGTTCTGGAGTTAGAAGCTTGAAAGCGCTCTTTCCGTTATTGGCCTTATTCGTAGGCTTATGCCAGGTTCCCTTGCGGGCTCAAATTGGCTCTCACGATCTGTTTGTGGCCATAGACGGCAACGATGCTTGGTCCGGACGCCTCGCAAACCCTAACGCCGACCGTACGGATGGTCCATTGGCGACTGTGCACGCTGCTGCCACCGCGCTTCGTCGACTGCACGAGCACAGCGATTCCAGGTCTCCTGTCACGGTCTGGATTCGTGGCGGCATTTACCGGGTCGAAAGCCCGTTGGTGTTCACTCCCGCTGACTCGGGCCCAGTTACATATTCCGCCTATCCTGGAGAGCAGCCAATATTCGATGCAGGCAATCGCATCACGAATTGGCACGAGCAGAAGGTGAATGGAGTGATGATGTGGGTGGCCGACGTGCGCGGGATCGTCGAACGCACGGGAGGCTTTCGCTCTCTCTTCGTAAACGGTCAACGGCGGCAGCGGGCACGCCTGCCCAGGCAGGGGTTCTACCGCATCGCCAGCGTGCCCGGTCTTACCTTGAAAGCCAAACTTTTTGACGGAACAAGTTCATTTCGCGTAACGCCGGGGGAAGTCAGCAATTGGAGAAACCTAGGCGACGTCGAAATCCGGGTTTATCACTATTGGACCGACGAACGGATGCCTATCGAGTCTGTCGATGAGAAGACCGGCCTTGTCACCTGTACGCGCCGCAGCATCTTTGCTCTGCGGGACTCGTTCAAGCCGCAATGGGCCGAGTATTTTGCCGAGAACGTCTTCGAAGGGCTGACCGAGCCAGGTGAATGGTATCTCGACCGCAAAGAAGCAAAGTTATATTACATCCCCATGCCAGGCGAAACCATGCGTGCTACCGAAGTCGTGGCGGCCGGCGTTTTTGAGTTCTTGCGCTTGCAAGGAGTCCCGGAAGCGGGACGCCTCGTAACCGGCTTAACTTTTCGCGGCCTCACCTTTCGCTATTCCGACTGGATTCAGCCTGATGTAGATGGGACATATTTCGATCCGTACGTTGCTGAGCAAAATCGCCGCCCCGAAGATTCGGAGAAGCTTGTTCGGGCTCTCGTCGAGAAAGACGTGAAACTTGGCTCCGGGCCACAGTCTGCCTCTTACGTTCCAGGCGCCATCTCTCTGGAAGGTGCACGGGACATCGCATTTATCGACAACCAAATTGAGCACGTCGGTTATTGGGGCATTAGCCTCTTGGATGGCTGTCGCAATATTCGGA
>JASIJW010000309.1:0-7733 GCA_030050035.1 Acidobacteriaceae bacterium
CGTCCGATGCGCCCTTGGTCGTGCCCAGATGCAGCACAAACATCGACGGCCCGTCGCCCGGGTTCCAGCAGAAGCTGTTGCCCGTCGCGCTGGTCAAGGTCGAGCCCGGTGCTGGCGAAGTGAGCGCCGGCGGCGTCGGCGAGCCGGACTCGGTGAACGTGTAGTCGAGCGAGTTCCACGTGCTCAGATGCCGGTAGTAAAGCCGCACGTACACGGTCACCCCGTAGGCCGGGATGCTGGGCACCGTCGCCTGATCGGCCGTAATTACTCCACTCGCGAAGAGGTTCGTCGCACCCACGCCCTCCGTGCCCACGAACAACTGATAGGCGTCGTTGCCAACGCCCGGGCTCCAGCTGAAGTTCACGTTCGTGCCGCTCGGGCTCGATCCGGCTGCGGGCGAGGTCAGCGCAGGCGGCTGCGACCCCGGCTCAACGTAGGTGTAATCGATCGAGTACCAGCGGCCGTCCAGCTCGTAATCGAGCGCTGCGTAGAGCGTCTCCGCGTTGGCCGGCACGGTGATGCCGCTGGCGCAAGTCGCGGCTGTGGCCGGTGCGCCGTTATATACATCCGACCCGCCCCTGGTTGTTCCCAGACGCAATTCGAACAGCGCCGGGCCTTGCCCCGGATTCCAGCAGAAGCTGTTGCCTGTGGCGCTGATCAGCGTCGAGCCGGGCGCGGGCGTAGTCATCGATGGCAGCGTAGGCGAACCCGATTCCATATACGTGTAATCGATCGTGTTCCACGCGCCGTTGCCCACCCGGTAATACAGCCGCACGAAGACGGTCACGCCGTAGGCAGGAATGTTCGCCGTCGCCTGCGTGCCGGTGAATATCCCGCTGTTGTAGATATCGGAGGAATTCACGCCTCCGGTGCCCACCCTCAGTTCGTACTGCGTTGCGCCCGCTCCGCCCGGCGACCAAGTAAACGTGGTGCTGCCGCCCGCAAGCGTGGAGCCGGGCGTCGGGCTGGTGATGTAGGGCGCGTCGGTAGAATTTCCGCTCAGCGGGATCGTCTGCGTCGCAGCGGCGTTCAGCGCGTTGTCAGTCAACAACAGCGAGCTGCCCAAAGAGCCGTTGAGGCCTGTGCCGGGTGTGAACTCTACGGAGAGTGTGCATTGCGCCCCGGGCGTGAGCGTCGTACCGCAGGAGTTGCCATCCAGCGTGAAGTTCGACGACAAGATGCTCGGACCCTGGGAGAACGTCAGGTCAACATTGCCATTGTTGGCTATCGTAACCGGGAGCGAGCCATCGGTGCTATCGGTTGTGCCCGCCTCGGTAATAGTGGCAAAACTTAGGCTCGGCGCGTCCGCTAAGTCTTCCTTCAGCACGAAAGGGCTAAAAGTATCGACGATGTAGACGTTGTCGCTCCCATCCACCGCCACGGCAAGAGGGAAGTTCAGGCTGCTGCCCACCGTCGTGCAGTCGCCGGCCGTCGCGCAGGTCAGGTCCGTTGCTGGTGCCTTCAAAACCCGGTTGTTCTCGTGGTCCGCAATGTAGACGTTGCCGCTCCCGTCCACTGCCACATCTTCGGGTTGGTTCAGGCCGCTGCCCACTGTCGTGCAGTCGCCTGCCGCCGCGCAGGTCAGGTCGGTCGCCGGCGCCCTCACAACACGGTTGTTTTCCCAATCCACGATATAGACGTTACCGCCCCCATCCGCCGCCACGCCCCAGGCGCTACCCAGACCGGGGCTAAGGCCGCTGCCGCTCGCCACTGTCGTGCAGTCGCCCGCCGTCGCGCAGGCCAAGTCCGTCGCCGGCGCCCTCAGTACTCGGTCGTTACCGCTATCGGCGATATAGACGTTGCCGCTCCCATCCACCGCCACGCCATAGGGCTCACGCAAGCTGGGGCTCAGGCTGCTGCCCACCGTGGTGCAGTCGCCTGCTGCGCAGGCCAAGTCAGTCGCCGGCACCTTCAATACGCGTTGGTTCCAGGTGTCGGCGATATAGATGTTGCCGGCCCCGTCCACTGCCACGCCATGGGGATAGTTCAGGCCGATGCCCACCATCGTGCAGTCACCCGTCGTCGCGCAGGCCGCGTCCGCCGCCGGCGCTTTCACCACGCGGCTGCTACCCCAATCCGCGATATAGACGTTGCCGGCGCCGTCCACGGCCACGCCATAAGGCTCGACCAGGCCCGGACTTAGACCGCTGCCGCTCGCTATCGTGCTCTGCGCTGCCGGGCTAAAGCCCACCTGCGGCCCGCTACCCGTACCGTAAACATAGGCCGTGGCGATGACCGCGCCGGAGCCATTGACCAGTTCGGCCGCGCCGTAGCGCACGCCGGCATATTCGGGCTTAAAATTCACATTCACCGTGCAGGTATCGCCGGCGCTGTAGCTGTAGCTGGTTCCGTTGGTTGTACAGCTTCCCGTGCCCGCATCGGTAAAGTCCAGGTTCGCCGCGCCCTGCGTCACCACTACCGGTGCGCCAATGGTGCCCGTGGAGTTGAAGGTGAAGATCAGGCTCAACGCCGTGCTCTGCCCCACCGCGACCGTGCTAAAGTTCACCTCCGCGGTCTGCACCTTCAGCACGCGGTTGTTATAAGAATCCGCGATATAGATGTTGCCGTTCCCATCTAACACTACGCCGCGGGGAAAGTTCAGGCCGCTGCCCACCGTCGTGCAGTCGCTTGCCGTTGCGCAGGTCAGGTCTGTCGCCGGCACTTTCAGCACGCGGTTGTTATTGCTGTCCCCGATATAGACATTCCCGCTCCCATCTACAGTGACGCCTTGAGGGGAGCTCAGGCCGGCGCCCACAGTCGTGCAATCGCCGCTCGTTGCGCAGGTCAGGTCCGTCGCTGGCACCCTCACCACGCGGTTGTTATAGGTATCGGCGATGTAGACGTCGCCGCTCCCATCCACCGCCACGTCTCGTGGGAACTTTAAGCCGCTGCCGACGTTGATGCAGTCGCCTGCTGTGACGCAGGTCAGATCCACGGCGGGTACCTTCAATACGTTGCTGTTTCCGCCATCAGCGATATAGACGTTGCCGCCCTCGTCCACCTTCACGCCCGCGGGCAAATCCAGGCCGCTGCCCACCGTTGTGCAGTCGCCCGCGGTCGCGCAGGTGGGGTCCGACGCCGGCACCTTCAATACGCGGTGATTGTAGGTGTCCGCGATATAGACGTTGCCGCTGCTGTCCAGCGCCACGCCATAGGGCAAATCCAGGCCGCTGCCCACCGTTGTGCAGTCGCCTGCGGTCGCGCAGGCCAGGTCCGCCGCCGGCACCTTCAGCACACGGTTGTTTACGGTATCGGCGATATAGACGTTGCCACTTCCATCTACCGCGATGCTGATGGGCTGGTCAAGGCCCTGGCTCAGCCCGCCGCCGTTCGCGATCGCGCCCTGCGCGAAGCTGAACTGCGCAGTCTGCGCGCCCGCGCCGGAAACAAAGCCCGCTACAGCAATCAAGCCCACCGCAAAAGACGCCATCCAGCGCCCATGAGAACCAAGCAACGAAGAAAGAGCCCGACCACGGAACATGAAACATCCTCCTGACGAAAAATTCCTGCGCATCTTAGCCACATACATGAAGCCGAATGCGCCGCGGAAGCACCCGCGGCCGGAATAAGACAGACTTGCTCTCGACCCGCCCATGGAGGGCTCATAGCGGAGCTGGCAGAATCGGGTATTGCTGAGGATATGCAGGAATTATGCCCAAAGGCCGCGCAAGTGCACAACGAGAAACGCAACTGCGCAACGAGTAATAAGTAATCATTTCTTCTCCCCGAAGTAATGCCGCGGGATGAGCCCACGGCTCCGCTCTCACACACTCGTATAGGCGGATGCTTCAGGAAAAATGGGACATGAGAAGAAAAAATCCCAAGCCGCCTTCACCGGAATCAGCGCGGGCTGCGCATCCTCTGAAGGGGCTATCTGGCGAACACCATAGTGGGGACCATGAGTGTGGACGAATGAAATGAATTGTGGCGAATGTATTGAATATTGGCGCGGGTCATCCACGCAGCTCGCTGCGCCCGCTCTCGGACGAGCGTTAACAGTAGCTCGCGCTGCTCACAATCAGGCCGGCGCACAATCTATGCCGGCCAATTTTATTCGTCTGCGTTGGCCCCAACCCCGGCGAGCGGCTTGCGGGCAGACACTTTAACGCCTCTGCGGAGCCGGGGAACCTGCGCCGTCACCATCGCGGGTTTCTGTCGAAATCCCTCGGACACAGCCGGCGCGGGGTTTGGAGTGTTCGCGGCCTCCACGCGACGGTGCACGTTTTTTGCCATTCGGTCTAAGTAGGTAAGAAGCGTAACCCTACAAAGGGCCCAGAACGAAACTGCCTTCATGGCACCACCTTCCCTGTGGAACCGCCGACGCCTCGAAATTTGCTGTTCGGTCAAATTAGAGAGACAGCGCTTCCTAACACACTCCCCCCTGAGTAGTAATAGAGAATGCGCCGGACCGCTCCCTGGTTGTCTCACTGACGGGCCGCTATGTTAAATTCCTTACTCGGCCCATCCCCGTGATGGTGGCCGTCAGGCTTGCCCCGGCAAGTCTTCGTCGCTTGCCCGTCTCAGAAATCTCTCGGGTCATCGCAAGTCCTGATTTGGAATCCCTTTTGCGGCAATCCACAGGTTTTTCTGAAAACCCCGATAAGTCAAGCCGCATCAGGACAATTGCGCCCCGTCATGGCGCCCGCTCGAACTTGAAAAGGCATGCCGACTCCGGCGACAATGCCAAAGTAGCGGTATTGCGGTGCAAACGCCGCCGCCGCCCTGCCCAAACCGGGTCGTTCGTTCCCGGAAACGGTTGATTGCGGCTCGCCCCCAGCAACGAGGAAAGGGAGCGCGCCGGGAAGGCAAAAGCGTTGAGTTCTACTGAAACCATTGAAAATATGCCAGAATCCACTGAAGCCCACGGCCACGAAGGCCCTGATCACGGGCATGACCACGCGCACGATCACGATCATCAGCATCAGCACGGCCCCGTTCTGAACCCCGACTGCACCCGTGAGCTGGTCATCGACGTGCCCGCCGACGAAGTCTCGGCCACCTATCGCCGCGTCACCGGCCAGTACCGCAAATACGCGCGCATCCCCGGCTTCCGCGCCGGCAAGGTTCCCGAGTCCATCGTCCGGCGCCGCTATGCCAACGAGATTCGCAAGGAAGTCATCGACACCCTGCTCCCCGCTCGCTTCAACAAGGGTGTGCAGGAGCTGGGCATCCGTCCCGTCGGCCAGCCGCAGGTCACCGAGCTCACCATCGACGACAGCGCCCCCATGCACGTCAAGGCAGTCTTCGAATTCATCCCCGACTTCGCCATCGAAGGCTACAAGGATGTAGCCGTCCCCAAACCCTCTGTTGATGTCACCGAAGAAGAGTTCCAGCAGGAGCTCGAGCAGCTTCGCGACTCCCGCTCCACCATGGAGCCGGTCGAGGAAGACCGCGCGCTCGCCGACGGCGATTTCGCGCAAATCAGCTACAAGGGCCAAATAGCGGAAGTTGCCGAGGGCGACGCCGAAGCCGCCGCGCCCATCGCTGGTGAAGACGCACTCGTCGAAATCGGCGGCAAATCCACCGTCGAGGCCTTCACCACCGCCCTCCGCGGCGCCAAGGCTGACCAGGAGCTGAAGGCCGAAGTCGTTTACCCGGCCGATTACTCCGAGCCCAAGCTGGCCGGCAAGACCGTCGCCTACGAGCTCACCGTCAAGGGCATCAAGAAGCGCAATCTCCCCGAGCTCAATGACGAATTCGCCAAAGAGATCGGCGGCTATGAGAACGTGGCCGAGCTCGAAAGCAAAGTCCGCGAGCACCTCGCCAACCGCAAGCGTCGCGCCGTTGAAAACGAGACCAGGGAAAAGCTTCTCGCCGCCATCGCCGAGCGCTATACCTTCCCAGTTCCCGAGTCGCTCGTGCAGGAGCAGATCGACAATCGCCTCGAGCGCGGTCTGCGCGCCCTTGCCGCACAGGGCATGAACCCCGACCAGATGCGCAAGCTCGACTTCACGCGCCTCCGCGCCGCCCAGCGCGACTCGGCCGTCTCCGAAGTCAGAACGCAGATTCTCCTCGACCGCATCGCCGGAGAGGAAAACATTACCGTCACCGACGAAGAACTGGACAACGAATTACAGTTGGTTTCCTTACAGACGCGGGAACCCCTCGACTCCCTGAAGGGGCGATTGACCCAGGACGGTGGTCTCGGTAGGATCAGGGAACAAATTCGGCGGGAAAAGACCGCCAATGCGCTGTACGAACGCCTGCCCGGCTGAACAACAGCTTCTGGCTGTTAGCTTCCAGCCGCTAGCCTGGCATGGCAGGTGCCCGGGGCTTGAGGAGAACGAGAAGCAAGTTAACAGCTGGAGGCTAGAAGCTAGAAGCTAGGAGCTAACAAAAGATGGCTTTAGTTCCGATGGTAGTTGAGCAGACGAGCCGGGGCGAGCGCGCCTACGACATCTACTCCCGTCTGCTGCGCGACAACATTATCTTTCTTGGCACGCCCATTGACGACCAGGTTGCCAACCTCGTCGTCGCCCAGATGCTGTTTCTCTCTGGCGAAGATCCGGAGAAGGACGTGCAGCTTTACATCAATTCTCCCGGTGGCTCCATTACCGCCGGCCTGGCCATTTACGATACCATGCAGTTCATCAAGAACAACGTGGTCACGTACTGTATCGGCCAGGCTGCCAGCATGGGCGCGTTTCTGCTGCTCGCCGGGACCAAGGGCAAGCGGTTTGCCCTGCCCAACTCGAGGATCCTCATACACCAGCCCTCTATGGGCGGCTTGAGCGGTCAGGCGACCGATATTGACATCCACGCGCGGGAGATCTTGCGGATTCGCGAGATAACGAATACCCTGATGGCCAAACATACAGGCCAGCCTCTCGACCGCATCGAGCGCGACGTGGAGCGAGACTTCATCATGACGGCGCAGCAAGCGAAGGAGTACGGCATCGTCGACGAGATTATTGACCGGCCCCGGACGTGACCCTGGGTCTCCGCGGACAGCTCTTTGTCCGTGGGGTGGAGTAACCCAGGGTCCCCACGGACAGTTCGTCCGCGGGAAAAGGTAACCGGGGTCCCTAACCGGCCGCTGGACGGCCACTAAATATTGGAATATGCTCGTTCCAATAGGGAGCCATCATCAATGAAACCCCGCACCGGGCCCGATGAAGCGCTGCGCTGCTCGTTCTGCCATAAGTCACAGGACGCCGTAGCAAAGCTCATCTCGTCGCCCAGCGACTACCCCCGCGCTTACATATGCGATGAGTGTGTGGCCGTCTGTAACTCTATTCTTGAGGACGACCGCGGCGAGGCCGCGCCGGCAACCGTGGCGGGTCATCTGCCCAAGCCCCAGGAAGTTAAGACGTTTCTCGACGAGTACGTCATCGGCCAGGACCAGACCAAGAAAAAGCTCGCAGTGGCTGTTTACAACCACTACAAGCGCGTGCAGATGAACCGCATGCGCAACAACGAAGTCGAGCTCGCGAAATCCAACATCCTGCTCATCGGGCCCACCGGCTCCGGCAAAACGCTTCTCGCCCACACGCTGGCCAAAATGCTCGACGTTCCCTTCGCCATCGTTGACGCCACCACGCTCACCGAGGCCGGCTACGTCGGCGAGGATGTCGAGAACATCATCCTCAAGCTGCTGCAGGCCGCCAACGGCGACGTAACGCGCGCCCAGCAGGGCATCATCTATATCGACGAAATCGACAAAATTGGCCGCAAGGACGAAAATCCCTCCATTACCCGCGACGTTTCGGGCGAGGGCGTCCAGCAGGCGCTGC
>JASIJW010000310.1:0-2910 GCA_030050035.1 Acidobacteriaceae bacterium
AGAAGTTCGCGCACGTGACGTACTTCTTCAATGGCGGCATCGAAACGCCTTTCCCGGGCGAGGACCGCAATCTGGTTCCTTCGCTGAAGGTGGCCACTTATGACCTTGCGCCGGAGATGCGCGCCGAAGGCATCGGCGACATCATCGTGAACGCCGTTAATGACACTGCGTTCGACCTGATCGTCGCCAACTTTGCCAATGCAGACATGGTGGGCCACTCCGGCAAGCTCGAGCCGACCATCAAGGCCGTCGAGGCCGTGGACGCGCAGCTTGGCCGCATTTACAAAGCCGTAAAGGAACGCAACGGCAACTGGCTCATCACCGCCGACCACGGCAACGCGGAGATGATGGTTGACCCCGTTACCGGCGGCCCGCACACCGCGCACACTACCAACCCGGTGCCGTTCATCTGGGTGGGCGAAAATGCCGACCGTTACCGGCTGCGCACCGATGGCTCGCTGCGCGACATCTCGCCAACCCTGCTGAACCTGCTGGATCTTGGATTGCCAAAGGAGATGACTGGCGGCGACATGCGCGTGCCGATCACAAAGTAAGGAAACTGCTTGCAGAAAATGAAAAGGCCTCCCGCGATGGGAGGCCTTTCTTGTCCTTGATTCCGAAATTACCGCGGCCGCAGCGATTTGATCGCAGCCGGCAGCCGCTCTTCGATCGATTTTGCACGCTCGCCCAGGTACGACGGCGCAGGCGTGGTTATGAGCACCAGCGCCAACGCAATCAGCGAGAAGCACAGCCCTGCAACGCCGGCCGAGACGAGCATGTGGTACATGTCGATCACGTCGAGACCGAAGAGGTTGAAGGCAACGTGCTCCAGCGGCTTGATGTGCTTGAGAACCGCAAGCGCAAACAGGAAGAAAAGCGCGGCCAGCGAGGTGAGTACGGCCAGCGCGACGTCAACGCTGCGGTGGAAGTTCTGCCGCGCACAACAGTGGCTGCACTCGGCGAAATGTTGCTCGTAATCCTTGCGCATCTCCGGCGAAATTCCGGAGATATCATAGCGCCAGCTTGCCAGGATAGCGCCCACTACGCGATCTTTGCATCGGGTTTTTGCCATAGAAAGTGAAGCCTCTTGTCGATAAAAAGAATTCGACCAATCCGCTGCCAGGGTGCAAGTCGGCGGAAGGCTTGGTCTTGGGATGCTCGGTCCCAGCGAATGGATTCGCGGGGTTCCACGCTCCCGACCGGTCAGTCAATCAATCTCTCTGACCCGCCCCCCGGATAAAAGCTGCTCGGCAAAACCTTGTATTCACATTGTAATACTTTTTTTCGAGGGGATGACTAGAAAGTGATGGGCGCTATTGGCTGATGTTGTTCGGCCAGCAACAGCCGGTTGGCCAGCAGGCTTGCCCGTCCGCTCAGCGCCCGGTCGGCCGTTACCCGCGCCAGTTCGGGAAGGTTATTGCTTTCAGACAAATGCGCCAGGATGACGTAAGCCGCCTGACCGTCGTAGCTGCTCGCAAGAAATTCGGCCGCAGCGTCGTTGGAAAGATGCCCGACGCGTGAGAGAACGCGCTGCTTGACCGACCATGGGTAGGGGCCGTCGCGCAGCATTTCGAGATCGTGGTTGGATTCAAGCAAGAGCAGGTCGACGCCCTTGAGCTGCGCTTTAACGTTGGGCGGAATGTAGCCGAGATCGGTGGCGAAGCCCATGCGCACGCCCTCGGCCTGCAGCACAAAGCCAACCGGGTCGGCGGCATCGTGCGGGATTGTGAACGGGTTCAGCGTGATGTCGCCGATCGAAAACGGCCGTCCGGCTTCGAAGAACTCAACTGCGGGCAGCCATGTGGTGTCGTCTTTGGCAGGAGTGGCGGCGGTTTCGGCTATCTGGGTAGCACAGGTTTCCTGCCCCGCACACTCCACGGCCGCAATTGTTTCCGGCTCGTCCGGTTCACCTGTTTCAACGGCATTCGTTTCCGCCTGGCGCTCGGCGGCTTGTTTGCGGCACTGCTCCAGCCACTGCGCATAGGTCATGGTGCGGCGCGGCGTCAGCCAGCGCATCCAGGCGCGGTGCGTAGCTTCAGTAAAATACACCGGAATGCCCAGCTTACGGGCGGTCACGGCGAGGCCGTTGATGTGGTCCTGGTGCTCGTGGGTGATGACGATGGCGTCAAGGGTCTCAGGGTCTTCGCCGGCCATTTTCATGCGCCGGAACAGCTCGCGGCAGCTCAGGCCGGCGTCGACCAGAATCCGCGTCTGCCCGCCGCAGACAACCGTACTATTCCCTTTTGACCCGGAAGCCAGTACGGTGAAGCGAACCATCCTTTGAGCATATCAAGGGCCAGAGTACTTCTGTGAATTCGTATTTCCTTCCCATCATGAGAAAGGGCGGCCTCGATGACCGCCCCGCTCGATATGCTGTTTGCCTCTCAGGCAATCCGTACGTCTTCAGCCTGAAAGCCCTTCGGACCCTTTACGACGTTGAATACCACGGCTTGGCCTTCCTGAAGGCTGCGGAAGCCATTGCTCTGAATTGCCGAGAAATGCACGAACACATCCTCGCCGTTTGGGCGGCTTAGAAAGCCGAATCCCTTGGCGTCATTAAACCACTTAACTGTTCCCTGTTCCATTGAACTTGTTCCTTTGTAATCATGTACCGCCGAACTCAATTTGGAATTGGTTGCGAGTAGCGGCTACGGAACAAGCAAAGAAGACCAACATCGGATTCTTCGATCACTTTCAGTGTACACCATCCACGACTGCAAAAGCCGGCGTCGAGAGCGTTTCTCAGTGAATGGTTGAACGTAGCAATGCACAAGCTGCTTGCATTCAGCACGATCCCTCACGATGCGCCTGTCATCATCGCCGGGATTTCAATCGACACCAGCGTTCCGCGGCCTGGATTGCTGACTACGTCGAACTTCGCGCGGTCGCCGTAGAGCACTTCGAGGCGCT
>JASIJW010000003.1:0-5528 GCA_030050035.1 Acidobacteriaceae bacterium
CTATATAGCTAATGCCGGGGGCGGGGCACTCAGTCCTCTGGACATGAAAACCATCGGCGAATTGGCTCCCACGCTCTTCGCTGATCGCCAGGGGCGTAGCGGCTTGATGGCGCCCTGGGCAAACGGAAAGAACGGTAAAGAATATCGCGCTACGCTGGGGCAAAAGGCCATCGCGGGAATGGTCAGCGTGGGTCTCGAAGAGAAATATCGCTGGAAAGATTCTGTTCAGTCGGGTGACGAGATCCGGCTGTGGACGGCCGATGGAATTGCGCAAGATCTGCGACCTTGGTTCGTCAAGTTCAATGCAAAAGTCATCGATCGTCGTTGGCTGCCAGTCGTCAGAGACGTCTACGAGTGGCACTATGCAAACGAAGCCTATCTTCGTAACGAGAGGCCCCTCGCGCGAGTTGGTTTGGTCTACTCGCAGCAAACGGCGACATTCTACGGAGGAGAGAAAGCCAAAGCTCAGGTCGAAGACCACACACTGGGTTTCTATCAGGCGCTGATTGAAGCACGCATTCCCTTCGAAATGGTGCATGATCGCTTGTTGGACCGCGAACATATCGCGCAGTTCCGTACATTGATCCTTCCCAACATTGCTGCGTTGTCCGATTCGCAGTGCCAACAGATTCACGATTTCGTTCACGATGGAGGTAGCATCGTAGCAACTTTCGAAACCTCTCTCTACGATGAGTGGGGAGTTCGCAGGAAGGACTTTGGACTTGGACCCTTGTTTGGAGTGAATTATGCAGGTAAAGTCCAGGGGCCGATGCTGAACTCTTATCTCACGCTGTGCAAAGAGAGCTGCGAGAATGCGTATCACCCCCTTTTAGCCGGTATTGAGGATGCAACACGCATCGTCAATGCCGTCTATCAGGTGGAAGTGACGCCTCTCAGGGACTCCTTTTCGCCTCTCGAAATTGTTCCCAGCTATCCCGACCTTCCAATGGAGGCCGTCTTCCCTCCACCGGCCAATACTCACAATCGCGGCGTTTTCCTGACTACATTGGGGCGCGCTCGAGTCGTCTACTTCCCCGGAGACATTGATCGTACGTTTTGGGAGGTTCTGGATGTAGATCATGGGTGCCTGCTTCGCAACGCGACGCTATGGGCAACCGACGAGATTGCGCCCGTAATAGTGGACGGACCTGGGGTGCTCGACGTTTCGATCTGGGAACAGCGAAACTCCATGACCGTACACCTGGTCAATTTGACAAACCCTATGATGATGAAAGGTCCGATCCGGGAAGTGACTCTGATTGGCCAGCAACGTCTGCGCATCAAGATTCCAGACGAACGCCGGGTGAAACGAGCCAAGCTCCTGGTGGCTGGCAACGAGCTCCCGTTCCGAAGGGAACAGTCCTCGATCCTCCTCGACGTTCCTTCGATTGCCATCCATGAGGTCGTTGCCCTGGACTTTACTACGTAGCGAGCCCTGTCGGCTCAGAGATCTCGGTGACTGTCGTCTGGGTCTTGTGGAAGAGGAGATAAGGTTAATCTGTTCGTCATAAACACCGAAGTAGATCCGGCGAAACGGAAGAACACAAAAGTATGCCGAACGTCAAAAGAACAGGTGAGGAGCCGAAGCGTCGCGGCGTCACGGCCGAGTCGATGGCGGCAAAACAGCGCGACATATCCGTCAGCGAATTTTTCGCGAAGAACAGGCACTTGCTTGGCTTTGATAATCCGAGAAAAGCTCTCCTGACGGCGATTAAAGAGGCGGTCGACAATTCACTCGACGCTTGCGAAGAAGCGGGCATTGTTCCCGAAATCTGGGTCCATATCCAAGCTACGGGTCCCAATCGCTACAAATTCGGTGTCCAGGACAACGGTCCGGGCATTCTGAAAAAACAGATCCCCCTCATCTTCGGAAGACTGCTCTATGGTTCGAAATTCCATAGACTACACATGAGTCGAGGGCAGCAGGGAATCGGCATCAGCGCCGCGGGCATGTACGGGATGCTAACTACGGGCAAACCGGTGAAGATCGTTTCCATGACTTCGCCCAGGAAGCCGGCGCATTACTTCGAGATCCAGATCGATACGCGTCGGAACATGCCGGAAATTATCAACGGCAAAGGTGACGGCGAAGACATTCCGGCGGGAGAGAAAGGCCAGAAGTACATTACCGACCATAGTATTGAATGGGTATCTCACTACCCCCTTCCGGATCAGCAGTCCCATCGTAGCCATGAAGTGCGCAGCGGCACGCGTGTCACGATCGAGCTCGAAGGACGTTACCAACGCGGGCGCGGCAGTGTGGACGAATATCTGGAACAGACGGCCATCGCCAATCCACACGTGACAATTCACTATGTCGATCCCGAAGGCCGCGAAACCACATTTTCGCGCTCCACAACTCAGCTTCCGATTGAACCCGTAGAGATCAAGCCACACCCATATGGCATCGAACTCGGGCAGCTTGTCACCCTGCTGAAAGACACCTCGGCGCCGTCGATGGCGCAGTTTCTGACGACCTCATTTTCCCGTGTCAGTTCCGGACTCGCACAGAAAATCTGCGAGACTGCAAAGATCGGTACGCGCGGCAATCCCAGGAAGATCGGACACCGGGAAGCCGACTCACTTTACAAAGCGATTCAAGAAACCAAAATCAGCCCTCCCGCGACCGACTGCATCTCGCCTATTGGTGAGTCGCTGATCCTCGAGGGCCTTCATCATCAGCTGCCCGGCGAGTTTTTCTGCGCTGCGACGCGTCCGCCCGCGGTGTATCGCGGGAACCCGTTTCTTATCGAGGTCGGACTTGCCTATGGTGGCTACAGTTCAACCCAGAAAGTCACGCTCGACGCATTGACTGACCTGCTGAGCGAAAGCGATGCCCGGTCGCTGAAGCAATTCCTACTCACGACGTTCGATGGAGTCGGCGCGACCGCCGCCGACAAGATCCTGTCGCAGGCGGGGATGGGGACTCGTCAATCGCCTTCGAAGCTCAAGAAAGAGGTAATAGATCGACTCTTCGCCGCAATGAAGAACGTTAACCTGAGCGAAAATCAGTCGATGCAGGTGCTGCGCTACGCGAACCGCGTTCCACTTCAGTTTCAGCCAGCGGCTTGCGCCATCACCCAGTCGGTCATCGGGACCAACTGGCGGGCCTACGGTTTGACTCAATCCCGCGGTCAATTGCCGATCGGTCCGATCACCGTCATGGTGCATGTCGCAAGCGTATGGGTGCCGTTTACCAGTGAATCGAAAGAAGCCGTTGCATCCTATCCCGAAATCATGAAGGAGTTGCGGCTTGGCCTTCAGGCCGTGGGAAGAAAACTGGCGGTTTACCTCAATCGTCGTAAACTCGTGCGCCAGGAAGGTGAACGTCGTGAGATTTTCCTGCGCTATCTTGGTGAGGTGGCACATGCCGTCGCCACAATCAAAGATTACGGCGATCGCCCGAGAGAGGATCTGTATGGCCGGCTAGTCGATGTCGCGAAGCGCAAGACGTCCGTTGCAGATACGCAACTGAACGACGAAGGGAAACAGCTTGAAAACGTTGCGGAGGAGTTTGGCGAGAATGTGCTGATCGTCAACCCGGAAGAAGCTCCGGGCGAAACGGCATCGTCTGAACCGACTGCGAAAAAATAATGCCTAAGAAAACGAAATCGACCTCAGACAAACCGACTCGTTCGACGAAAGACAGGAAAACTCTCGGTTCAATTCGCAATCTTGCGGATGCCGTTATCCAGTTCGCTGAACGTGGACGAGCACCGTATGTGGATATCCCGTCACGATCATTATCGAATGTTCGATTCAATAAATCGAAGCGCATTCTTGAGATGGGCAGCGGGACAAACCGACGGGAATTATTCAATCTGGCTCAAGCCCGCAGCTACATGCAGACATTGCTGGTCGCTTCCGGATGCAAGCAACTGATCGATCAGGAAAAGACAACCAGCATCCGCGGTTTGTTCTACCTGCTCAAGCACACCATTGAAGGTGCGAATGAAGAGACGTTCGATACGCAGGATGAATGCGATCCCGTCATCGAGGACATCGAGGTTGCACTGGATTCGATGCGCGAAGAGCTTCACCTATATGCGAAAAACGCGGGAGCGATGGTTGGGCCGATCACACTAGTAGATAGTGGCGACACGATCGATTGTTCCCGCATGGGCTCTGGCGGCTACAGCATTCCGTCGATCGTCGAGCAGGACATCGTGCAGTTCAAAAAGAACACCGCAAAATTCATCCTGCATGTCGAGAAAGACACCGTTTGGCGGCGATTCAACGAGGATAAATTCTGGCGCAAGCACAACTGCATCCTCACGCATGGTGGGGGTCAACCACCCCGCGGCGTTCGCCGCATGTTGCACCGTCTTCATCACGAGTTGAAACTGCCAGTGTATTGCCTGCTTGATAACGATCCCTGGGGATATTACATCTACAGCGTGATCAAACAGGGGTCCATCAATCTAGCTTACGAATCGCGCCGCATGGCTATCCCCGAAGCGCGTTTCCTGGGATTGCGCAGTCTGGATTTTGGCCGCTGCCAGCTTAGCCCCAGCGTGCAAATCAAATTGAACGAGCAAGACATCAAACGCGCCCGGCAAATCGCCCAGTATCCCTGGTTCGTGAACAAAAAGCCCTGGCAAAAAGAAATCGAGCTGATGTTGAAGAACGGCTTCAAACTCGAAGTTGAAGCTCTAATCAGCAAAAACATAAGCTATGTCACGGAAGAATATGTGCCGGCCCGGCTTGAGGAGAGAGAGTTCCTTGATTAGCTGGTGGTTGTGTGTGGCCCAGACCAATCGTATCGACGTGTGCTCTTCCACTGCCGGGTGCCCCTATCCAGCTTCGCTAAGGCGGGATGGAATCACGATTCTTAGGTCGGTCCCAGAAACGGGCTTCGCTTAATTGATGGAGGCGGAAGCTTCAAGCCAGATTTGCGGCACACAACCGGCACACAGGGTGCCGGGGAGATCAGGTTTTATCGGGTTTGCGACGGGTGTTATTGATGGGGCGTGTCAGGGCCGCGATCTGATGCGCGCTCCGGACTGCGATGGCGAGAGCCAACTCCCATTACGAATCGGCGCTCGAAGAGTGACTCGGCGATTTGGAACCAATCCGGATGCACCCTGCAGCTCTCGAGTCAACCACTCCAAATTATGCTCGAAAAGCGCCAGGAGATGATTCGGGCTGACGTTTGGTGACCTGAAGATCAACCGGGATTAGGTCCCCAACGGCCCTCTCGTGATCTAGATGCCGGGGACTCACGTTTTTCTCCGAGATGGTGCGAATTCAAAAGGGATCCGGGGAATTCGGGTTCAGAGAATTGGGCAGGTTTTCAGGGGTCTCGCCGAATGGGAAAATTCTCTCCGGCGTCCTTTTCCCCTTGGAAATGCTGAAATTTGCCCGGAATTTCAAGCGTGTTGGACAAATTGGGAGGAATTCTCTGGGACTCTTTGGCGGTGTATGGAGTCCGGAGCGAACCCATCTCTACCGAACAAATTCCCGTTAACAGGGAAAAATACAGGGAAATTGTGGTTTCAGCGCCTTTTCAGGGTTGTCCATCTTGTGAG
>JASIJW010000040.1:0-6425 GCA_030050035.1 Acidobacteriaceae bacterium
CCGCAGTCAGTTCTTAAGTACTCATTGAGAGGGCAGGCCCTAATAACGGAAAGTCTTTGACTTCCCGCCTTCCCTGCGCCTCTTCACTTCGCTACCAGCAATATCGGTACAGCCCCAATTGTCACTGTTGCTTGATGCGAATGGAGAGTGTTATTGATGTCATACCAACCGCCACTGTATGTCGATGGCACTGCGTACGCTGTATTGCCACAGATCGTTGGATTGGATGATTGCGAACAGTTGGCATCCCTTCCATTTCCTCCTGGTCCATACTGCGAGTCCCAAACGAGCTGCGCATGTATACCATTTGTCATCGAGAGGGAGCAGGCATAAACAGTCTTCGGGTAGCCAGACAGATTATTTCTGCAAAACGGAACTGCGGGGGTTCCGCCGGCCAACCAGCTATAAGTCGTGTTGTACGCTTTGCCCTCCGGAAGTAGTGTCCCAGAACGGGTGCACAAGGTGCCTGAGCCGCTGTAGGCATACCACCAGTTACCTCCCGCCCCATTTCCCGTAATCCCGTCTGACCAGTCAAGAGCGTAGTAACGCGGAATAAAACCGGCCCGCGAGGCATCGTCGTTCCAAATGTGCCTCAATGGGCATCGTGCCTCCCGAGGATATGCGCAGCCCGTTCCACCTTCGCCGTTGATCAGAGGCTTTGCCTGGTCTGCCGTGCTCATGAATGCCTTGATATGACTGACCCAGGCAGCCGTATTCTCTGGCTGACTCTCTTGATTGTAGAAGTGATAATTGATGACATCCACGGCAGCCGATCCCCAGCACGAGGAGGAGTCACAGTTTGCCACCGATCCATCTCTTGGCGTCCAGGTGCACGTCGTGGCGTTTCCGTAATCTTTCGTCGGATTGAGATTGCAGTATAGGAGATTCTGAGAAAGACTCATGTCGGACGGCGCATTTGGATCGTTCGATGGCTCGACGATTAAAGCCGCAGTGTCAATGGCGCTGCCGGTCCCAATTCCGGCGGCTTTAAGACTCTTCAGATACGTGGAGCATGAAATTGAACTACCGGGTGAACTGGAGTTGTGGATTGTGCCCGCCCCGGTGATGATACAACGAGTGTCCTCCATCATGCGTAACATTTGGGCAAACGTCGCGTTGGTTTCGCCTCCGCCCCAATGGTTGAAATTTACGGTGTCATCAACGAACCATTCGTTGACAGGCTCCCAGTACTTAATGTGGGGATGGCTCTGAAGGTAGGTCTTGTTATTGACATAAGTGGCGATCAGAACGACCCAGTCATCCCATATATGATTTGCGCCACTTCCGTCTGGATTCAGATCAGGCGGCACGAGGCAAGTTCGACCTCCATAATTACACGGGGTTGGAGAACTTCCATTGCCGACGGTTCCGATATTTTGCCAGGTAATGCCCCCGTCTGATTGAATGCCGTTTCGCGTTTGGTTCCACGGTTGCGGCTCTGCGCCACTGCTTGTGCCGCTCGACAACGCAACAAATACGTAGTTGCCAGGGTTGTTTACCGACGGGATGATGTAGATGTTTTTCGAATATGACTTGTTCGACTGCCAATCCGAATAGCCAGGAGCGGCAGTCGCCCAGGCGGGTGTGCGGTTCAGCGTATACAGCACGCCATCTTTGATACCCGCTGCGTAGAGGTTGGTCAACAGGGTATCGAGCGCCAACGTTTTCAGGGAAGTATAAGTCTGAGGCGAAGATTGACAGTTAGCTTCCGTGCTGTTGCAGACCTGCAGCCCTTGCCACTGAACGGTTAAGCCAGCGTCCCAGACCCGAAAGTTTCCGAAATGCACTCTCAGCGGGTAGGTCGGGCCCGGATTCACGTGCATCCCGAAATCCGCGGCGGGAATTGTCTGGCCGGGCGCAAAAACCGCCATAGTGACAATGGGGAAGCCAGCGAGGCCGATTGATCGGAGAATGCGAGAGGTAATGAGTTGCCGGAAGTCAAAAAGTTTTCCGCAGCAGCGAAGGATGACAGCGGGAACCGCCAGAGACATAACTAGCTCCGTGGAATGGATCAGTTTGGAGATCCGAGTCTTGAGACTAATCAGAGAGTAAGTGTAGAAGTGGTGGTCAGGGCACCGAACAACTGTGACGAGCGCAACTGCAACTTCATCCACAACTCTTGACTAAGTAATCAACGATTGCTTCAGCAAATTCTCCAAGATTTCGATCTCCGAATTGCACTGCAACTCCAAGAACCTCCCGGCGAGATGCAGGGCGCTCCGCGGAAACTGCAGTCAGGCGAATCCGGCCTTCCGTGTGCGGCGGAATCGTGGCCGAACCTCCGTCTGCGACCTTCCAGCCTTGCGGGGCGCGCAACTCTGCAAATGCGGTCTGCGGCGAGTCCGAGTGATTAAAGATCCTCGCCTCGATGGTGACAGCCTGTCCCGGAAGGACACTTTGGCGGTAGGGATAAGCGCTGATCCAGTACGGGTCCAGAGCGAAGTTGGGATCTTCCCAGGCTACTAGAGGTTTCAGCAGTGTCTCTCGCTCTTGCAACAGAGTCAAAGTCCGCTGCAGGTACTCCGGCGTGACAGGCACCGGGCCCCAATGTGCCGCGCAGAGAAGGTCTGGCTTGGTTTCGAGCAAGCGCCGTATGCAACGTGCATACCCAGCCGTTTCTCCATCTTTGCCAAGGAAATTGCGATTATAGGAGCAATAGTCGTCGATGCCCCAGTTTGCGAATGAGTCTCCGGTAAAGAACACCCGCGTCCCATCGTGCTCAACGAGCAACCCGCCGTGATAGAGGGTCTGGCCGGGGAAGTAAAAAGCGGTCATCTTGTATCCCTTCCACTCGAATACCTCTCCTTCCGCAAGAGCGTGATCAATATGGATGCTTTCGGGAAACAAGCAGGGCATGCTGTATGCCAGAGGGTTTTCAAGAATGTCCTGCATCTCTCTTTGTACGTAGACGGTAGAATTGTATTTTTTGCGCACAGCGTTGACCGATGTGTCGTGATCGTCGTGATAGTGACTGATCCAGATCGAATCTACGCGTGAAATCTCGCCGGAAGCGACGAGTTTATCCACCAAACCAATCACCGGATGGTACCCGCAGTCGAAGAGAAAGATCGACTTATCCTCAGCCACAACGTAGTGCGAGGTGTCGCTCCCTTCAATCGTATGCAGCCAGGCTGGAAGCTTCGTTGGCGGAAGAGCAGGAAAGAGCGGAACGCTGGCTTTGGAACTATCCCCTTCCTTGAAGTTTGCCAGATGCATATTTCCATAAATCCGCCAAGCCGTCAGGCGGAAGTAGTTATCCATGACGTGATCCAGCGCTTCTTTCAACGATGCGACGGCGAGTTTGGGATTGTGAACGATCTCTCCATGAGAGGGAATCAAGAGGGATGGTTTCTGCTCCAGTAATTTGTCTGCGCTCTCAAGAAGCTGTGCGGCAGTTCCACCGAATCCCCAGTAGTCAGTGGCCATCCCTGGAAACCCTTTTTGCAAGCTATAGAAATTCCAGATCTGCCCGGTGCCGCAGATCAAATCGCCACAGAATGCAATCGTTGTATCGTCCACATCCACGAGATAGGTAAGGCTGCCATCGGTATGTCCAGGCGTGGCCACTGCGCGGATGTGGATCCCTTCCCAGTCGAAACTGTCTCCGGCTTGAATCCGGCGATCCGTTGCAACGGATTCCCGCAGAATCATGATCTCCGGCCGAAAGTTCATGCGATCGTACAGCACCGAGTCCGCGCGCTCCCAAAACTGCGTTGCACCGTCAAAGAACCGCGCTTCATCGGCAGGAACATCGACGCTCACACCGGCCTTTTTGAGTGCAGCTGCACCGGTACATTGGTCCCGGTGGTAATGGGTATAAAGCACGCGATCAATCGAGCCGAGGTTCAGCGCGTTCGCATTCTTCAGGAAGGATGCTTCTCCCGAATCAATGAGCAGAGTCTTCCCGTTCTTTCGCACGACGCCGACGTTCACCACGTCGCGATAGATACTGACGTGCTCGGTGACCCGCTCAAGCCGCTTCGTGGATGCGCCGGACAATGCTCCACTTGCGGTCCAAGCCTCTCCAGGCCCACCTTGCGCGATCCCCGCACTTTCACCGGCAAGCCCTAGGAACAGTGCCGCTTTGATCGAAAACTCCCTGCGATTCATCTCCGACTCCTCACGTATTGATTGCAGCAACCTTCCAGTTGCTGGAAGCCGCCGTTGTCCGCGCGACTTCCCTCATGACACTTCTCCTTCGGCACACACCAACTCATCGACCAACTCTAAAAGCAGCGCCTCATCGGCAGGTGGGCAACTCCCTGAGCCGCGTAAAAGCCCAGTACCGAAACCTGCACCGCTACAGTTAACGGAATCTTTAAGTCCCAAGCAATATAGCACACCGAATGCCTCCACGGAAAACGCTGCTAACCAGGAACTTTTCCCAATGCCTTAAAGACTGAGGAAATGAGGACACTCTTCGACAATGCCGCTGCTCAGCGCACACGGCGACTCGGTCCGTCACCCTGGGATCTGTGCCGACAACTGCCGGCAAAGGGCGCCACCAGATCTGGCGATCCCGCGGCGGCTGCACAATCCAACCATCAAATTATGGAAAGGTTCTGGAATTCCGCGGATGCCGGAGCCATCCGACTGCTTCAGCGGTCAGCCGGCTTGCGCAGACTCGAGGCGCGGACGACAAGTTGCGGGGCAACGAGGGCGCTTTTGGGCCGCATCGGCGTCTTGCTCTCGGCCAGCTTCAGCGCCTGTGTGGCGGCGATCTTGCCGATCATCTTGCTGTTCTGGTCCACCGAGGTTAGCGGTACGCGCAGAAAATCTGCGTATGAGAGGTTTCCGCAGCCCGCCACCGCGATGTCCTCGGGCACACGTAATCCTGCGTCAAAGATGGCGCGCATCGCGCCCAGCGCTACCGGATCGTTGAAGCAGAAGATGCCATCGGGGCGCGTCTTACGAGTCAGCAACTTCTGCATGGCCGCGTACCCTGCCTTGTCGCCGAGGTGGTCGCCCGAGGGACCGATCGAAACTACGTGGCCCGCTAGCGGAGCCATCTGGTGCGCGGCTAGCGCGTGCTTATAGCCTTCCAGGCGCCCCGTGGCCGTGCTGATCTCCGGGCCGCGGATATGCGCAATGCGCCGACAGCCCTGCTCGATGAGGTGCGTCGTCGCCAGCACGCCCACAGCTACGTCGTCTACGCCCACAAAGTTCGACTCGAAGCCCCTGAACTGGCGGTCCAAAAGAATGTAGGGTATCTTCTGCTCCTCGATGCGCCGGAGGCTCTCCACCGCCTCCTGCGAAGAGGCGATCAGCATCACGTCCACACGCCGCGCCGCCAGCTTGGCAATCTCCTCCTGCTCCAGCGCCGGGTCTTCGTCCGACGAGGAGATAAAAAGGCTGTAGCCCTTACGCCGCACCTCGACCGAGATGGCCTTGGCCACCTGCGCAAAGAAGGGATGCAACAGGTCAGGCACCACCAGGCCGAAGGTCCAGCTACGGCCGGTGATCAGCGAGCGCGCCGCGAAGTTGGGCTGATAGTTCAGCTCCTTCATCCGTTTGAGGACGCGCTCGCGAGTGCTTTCGCCGATGTCCGGGTGGTTGCGCAGGACCTTTGAGACCGTAATTACTGAAAGGCCCAAGTCAATAGCAATGTCTTTCAAGCGCACGGCCATGGAATCGTGCCCTTTCCGCTTCCCTGCATTCGCGCTCTCGCGCGAGAGTCAACCAATGGTATCAAGAGCTGCAGCGAAGCACGCGCAACCCCGTATTTTTGACCGTAGATCCCAGGTGTACCACGAGCGATCGCTCAACTAAAGCAAGTTTAGCATTTAGCATTTTCTCTTATCTGTTAAAGTTAACGGTTATGGCCTTCATGCCTGCCAATGGGCGGCACTGGCTGGCGGTTGCAGACTCTGTCGGTCTCGATGTACTTCTTCGGCCGATGGACGGCGCTCTGGTCTCTCGGCTTCTCATTGCCGCAGCCACGCTAAAGAGGAAATAGGAGGGGAAAGCCGTCGTAGTCGTATATGTCCGGCATTAAACTAAAGATAAGCGATAATTTCGGCCCCATCAGGTCCCATCGTCACATTGAGATCGCAGATGTTGTGAAGCTCAAACCTGCCGTAGTAATGCGGGGCGCAGCTGAAGTCCGATGGTGGACCTGTGGGTTTCCCTTGCGCGTACCAGCGCCCTCACAAAGCCCCTACTGGAGTCGCAGATCGAGGGCGATCTGGCTCGCCTGGAGCAGCGAGTTCAAACATTAGTGCGACAGTTCGTTGACTTGGTTCGGATCGAAGTGCTCAATAACAAAGGCCAATTCCGCCTTTTCCGGAGATTCCTCAACTACGACGATGGGCGTATGCCGACGTGCCAAGAAGCCGCAGGGTAATAGCGCGTACATCCGCTGGAAATCCATTGTCCGAATCTGCACGCATGAGATGTGCCGCCCCGCCACTCGATCATTCGGGCCA
>JASIJW010000311.1:0-3776 GCA_030050035.1 Acidobacteriaceae bacterium
GCGCTCGAGCAGTTCATTCATCAGTTGCCTGCGCCGGCCAACGACCGCATGACGCAACGGTATAGGCTTGAAGCGCCGACGCTCGCCGACCTGATTCGCTTCGACTCGCTGCTGGTTGGCCAGTGCGATTTGATGCGCAAATCTGTGACTGGTATCGACGCACAGGCGATTCTGAAGTCGCTACCCGATCTCGAAGCAGGAATCGCAGTGATCCGCGCCACGCTGCACGACCGCGAAGCGATCCTGATGAATTAGCGATTCCATCCATGTCGCTGTGGTCGTGGTCATTCTTCCCGCAAAAGGATCAGCGGATCGACGGAGAGCGCGCGACGTGCGGGAATCCACGCCGCCATCAGGCCCAGCAGCAACATGGTCAACGTTACGCCGCCCAGCACCAGAGGATCTTTGGGCGTGGCCTGGTAGACAATATACGAAAGGACACGCGTACCCAACACTCCCAATACCACGCCGGCTGCTGAGCCGATAGCCAGAAGCCGAAATGCTCGTCCCAGTGAGGTGCGGAGGATCTCCCGCCGTCCTGCGCCCAGAGCCACGCGAATGCCCAGTTCGCGCAACCGTTTACTGACGACGTACGAGGCCATGCCAAACACACCTGTCAAGGCCAGCATCGCGCCGAGCAATCCGAGCACACCCAAAGCCACGGTAGCAACACGCGCAGCAAACAGCGCCGTGTCCATCTCCTGGGTCCACGGCCGGATAACGAGGGGCAGGCCAGAATCCAGGCCATGGAGCGCGCGATCGAGCGCGATAGCCATCTCATGCGGATCACGTCTTGACCGCACCACAAGCCACGTGTCGCTGCCACTATGTTGTTCGAATGAGAAGAACATGGCCGGCTGCTGATCTTCGGTCATCGTGCGGTATTTGCCGTCTTCCACAACTCCTACGACTTCCGCTTGATTCCCGCCCCAGAATTTGAAATGCCCACCGACAGCTTTCTCGACCGAGCCGAAGACTTTTACAGCAAACTTGTGATTGACGAGCGCAACGGTCGGCGCCTTCTTATCATCGCTGAAACTCAAGTCTCTACCAGCGAGCAATCTCGTGCCCGCCGCTTGAAGATATCCGGGAGATATGTTGTAGTCCATCGCATCGGCGATCATATTGGTTGGGCGGTAGTCAGTCGTCGTGTCGGAATATACATAAGAATCGGGGCTGCCCAGGCCCAGTGGGAGCTGGCTGATAGTACCAACGGATGTAACCCCGGGAATTGACGCCGCTGCGTCGAGCATCCGCCGCTGCGTCTGCGGCACACCATCGCCGGAATAGCCGGCCATGTGGAGATCGGTATTCACCAGGGTCACGTCTTGCGGCGAGAACCCGTAGTTGCTGTCGAGCGACCTCATCAAGCCACGAACCGCTACGAGCGACGACGTCACCAGCACGGCACAGATCGCAATCTGCGCCACGAGGAGCACGTCGCGCAGCGCGAATCTCCTTAGTCCGCTCATGCCGGATGATCCCGTCCGGATCACCTGCCAGGGATTGGAGCGCAATATCTGACCTACGGGCACAACACCAAAAAGTAATCCACTGGCGAGCGCGAGCACCAATGCCACGGCGTAGGTGCGAATGTCGGGATTCACCGGCACGTTGATGGGAACATCCGGAATTGGATTCCACGCACTCAGAGCGTGCAGGACAAAGACGCCGCCCGTCAGCCCAATCAATCCCCCGGCGAACGAAACAAGCAGCGCCTCTGTGATCAATTGACGAAGGATCTTAGCGCGCCGGGAACCCAGCGCGAGGCGCAGCGCCATCTCTTTTGCCCGATCGGCCGCGCGAGCCGCAAACAGGCTTCCCAGGTTTGCGCATGCCGCGAGGAGAATGAGTCCGGCGAGAAGCATCAACCCGGCCATAAATGCCCTCGCAGGACCACCAAGCAGATCGCCAACGAGACCCGGATGAGCAAGGCTGAATTTGATTCCTTCATCGTCAGCGGGATAAGTTTTCGCCAGCCAGGCGCCGATCGCATTCAGATCTGCCGTTGCCTGCTGCGGCGTGACTCCGGATTTGAGATGCCCGACCACCCAGGGGTTGTGATTGCCGCGATATTGCAGGTTATTGGAGCCGCTTATAGTAGGTTCCTCAACCAATGGAATCCAAAGCGCTGGCGTAAAGAAGAGTTCCGTGCCGCGGAACTCGGGCGGCGCAACGCCGATGACAGTAAAGGGATGCTTGTTGATATCGAGCTTTCGGCCGATCACGCTGCGATCCTGATGAAAATGGCCGTGCCAATATGCATAGCTCAGCACCACGTAGGGGGCGCTGTTCATGCCCTTCTCATCGGAAGCGTGAAAGAAGCGGCCGAGATACGGCTCAATTCCCAACGCGTCAAAGTAATTGCCACTGGCCAGATACGGCCAGGCCATTGACGCATTGCCGCCGGTGTCCACGCTGACAGCCCCGGTGACCTCATACGCGAAGAGGCTTTCGAAGGTTCGATTGCGGTCGCGCAGGTCGATGTAATCCAGGTACGACTGCGACGGCCATTGCAGGCGCTGCACCATATAGAGATTCTGGGCACGGGGAACGTTCACCGGACGAAGCACTAAAGCATTCAGGACGCTAAACACCACTGCGTTCGCGCCGATTCCCAGGGCGAGAGTGACGATCGCGGTAAGAGTAAAGCCCGGCGACTTGCGCAACTGGCGAATTGCGAGTTTCAGATCGCTCAACATTTGCAGCCTTTTGTCTTGGGTTTGGCTTTCGTGGGGTTTGGCTCCGTGTTGAGCTTCGTTACGCACGCCGCAAGCGCGCGGTTCCGGGAAAAATTCAACCGCAGTGTGTTCGAAATTGAACAGTTGTCTTACGGAACGGTCATTGTTACGGAAGCGTGACAGTGGCGTGCACTGGCCAAGCCTCCTGTTATCAACGCGTGATGATGATCCCGATTTGGCGAGCCGCTTGCTATCGTTGTGGGCAATGGATATCGCCCGTCCCGACATAAGACAAAAGAAACAGCGCCGGATGCTGCTTTGGACCGGCACAGTGGCCATCGTCATTGCGGCACTTGCCGTCATCATTCTGCGGCTGAAGCCGGCTGCGCCCACGGTGGATCGTTCGACCATCTGGACCGACACGGTGAAGCGCGGACCGCTTGTGCGCCAGGTGCGCTCGTCGACCGGCGTTCTAGCGCCGCGCGAAGATTCCATCGAACTGATTCCGGCACAGACCGATGCAACCGTGGTGCGCATTCGCATCCTGCCCGGCGCGCAGGTTACGCCTGACACGGTCATCATGGATCTCGCCGATCCCGAACTCCAACAGGAGCTGCTCAATGCACGGCTGGCGCTCCAGGCGGCTGGGGCCGATTACAAGAGCCTTCAGGCCCAGCTTGAAAGCACTTTGATGGACAAGAAGACTGCCGCTGCGCAAGTGGATGCCGACTATACGCAAGACCAGTTGCAGGCCCAAACCGACAAAGCGCTCTACGATCTTGGAGTCATATCCGGGCTTGCATATGAGAAGTCGAAAAGCACCGCCGACCAGCTCACGGCGCAATACCAGCTCAGCCGCCAGCAGCTCGATGTAAACCAGAAGGCAATTGAAATCCAGCTCGCCTCGCAAAAAACCAAGATCGACCAGGCGCAGGCACTTCTTGATCTGTATGAGAAAGAGTCGCGGGCGCTTGAGGTACGCTCTACCATCGCCGGAGCGCTTGCGCCGCTGGCCACCCCGGTGCAGGTGGGGGAACATGTGACGGCAGGAACCAGCGTGGCCGAGGTCATCCAGCGCGACAAGCTGAAAGCCGC
>JASIJW010000041.1:0-2657 GCA_030050035.1 Acidobacteriaceae bacterium
AATGGCTACGTTATGCGCGGACGGTGATGTTTGACGGCTATTCGCCGCCGCTCTACCCGCATATGAAGGATTTTAGTGCTCGGCGGCTGCTAGAGACGGTGACCGAGTTGGGAGCAAACCTTCTGCGGTTCCAGCCGATCGGATATTGGGCCTATTATCCGAGCAATGCCTTCCCCATGCATCAGGAACTTGGCGGACGGGACTTGATCAGCGAAGTGTCTGAGGAATGCCAGCGGATAGGAGTGCGACAGTTCTGCTACGTTGGTTATGGCGCACCCATCATGTTGTCCGACGATTACGTTAAGGATCACCCGAGGTACTCGGATTGGGTATTGCGAGGACCTGATGGACAACCCTACGGATCATTTCCCCACTACGGGTGGACGCCACAGCCCCAGCGATTGTGTACGACGGGAGACGCATATCGGGCAGGTATCCGAACTGTTGTTCGTGAGATCTGCGAGCACGACATCCAGGGAATCTATTTCGATTCGCCCAGCGACTTCGGGTACACAGGCATTTGCTTTTGTGACTCCTGCCGCAAAAATTTCCGGAAATTCAGTGGGCTGGATTTAGAGCAGTTGGAATGGGTAGTGAGGTTTGGGCGGAACGGGCTGCCGCTGGACTGGCGCCAACTTCCGGCAGATGCAGACATGAAGCCGTTGCTTGCCTGGTTCCAATGGGCGAACCAGCTGACGATGGAGGATCTCCTGGATTTTCGGAGGATCGCACACAAGAGCGGTAAGTTCATGCTTTGTCATAACGGGGCAACATGGCGTGGAACTTCGCTGCCGCTGCAGTACCGTCTTCCAGACGGCTTTATGGTCGAGTCTGTACAGGACACTTACGATCGGCTGGCAACAGGGATGATGGGAGCGTCGATGGCGCGGCCCTATAAAAAGGTCGCCCAGATGTATATGGGAAGCTACTCCGTGACGTGGTTTGGAGAGCCGCCGGAGAATCAGCCGTGGGTAGTGCACAACACGAATTTGGAAGACGGAGACGAGATTCGCTTGGAAGGTTTCGCAGATCTTGCTTGCGGAAACCAGCCGATCTATGCGACGGCGAACCGGCTGTATTTTAAGGTGGGTAGTGGGCACGCCGAGGCGGCGCAGGAGGTGTTTGCGTTGATGAAGGCTGTCGAGCAGAGTCATAAAGATAGTGTTCCTGTGCCGTATGTGACTGTAGTTCCTACATGGGAGTCGCTGCAGCGGTGGCGCGCCAAAGCGGGGAGTTGGAACTGGCCGTTGATGAGTCAGGCGTTTGGGTTGGTTATGTTGGACGAGCGGATCAGCTTTGACGTGAATCCCAGCACGGAAATGAGCGAGGAATGGCTAAACGGGCAGCGAGTAATTGCCCTTTGCGGAGCCTCGGGAATTTCGGATAAGGAGGCGGCGCGTCTGGCGACGTGGGTGGCGCGTGGCGGAGGATTGCTAGCCACCTACGACACAGGGTTATACGACGAGTACGGGGGGTTGCGAAAAGATGGAGGCGCGCTCAGAGAAGTTCTAGGAGTCGAGATGAAAGGTGAGCCACTGAGGAGCGAACCGGAGTGTTACTACCGGGTCATGGAGAAGCATGCGGCGATGGGGGAAAACGGACCTGGCGCGATCATAGAAGGGGACGGCCGGCTAGTCCCGGTAGAGCCGCGGCACGGATCGAGCGTGCTAGCGGTCTGCTGGAATTTAGGGACGAACGAGGTGCGCGGGCCTGCGGTGGTGGCGAATACCTATGGGAAAGGACGGGCGATTTACATCAGCGGCAGCTTAGAGGCGAATTACCGTTACGATCGGGTGCGATCGACGAGCCAGTTGCTTGCATCGATGGTGCGTTTTTTGGGGTGCGAAGCGCCAATGCCGTTTAAGCTGAGAGCACCAAAGGGGGTTTATGGCGTTTTGCGGCGCGCGATAAACGGAGACTTGGCGCTTTGGGTGTTGGGGAACGTCGGATTTAAAGATGCCGCTTCGGGATTGATGAGGCAGGAGTACATGCAAGTCACGAACATCGAGGTGGGTATTAGAATTCCCGATGGGTATGAGGTGAAAGAAATGCGGCTGATGCGGGCGGATCGATCAACGGCCTTTAAAGTCGAGGATGGCTACGCCATCACCACTATCCCTGCACTTCACATCGCGGAAATAGTGCATTTGCAGCTCTCGAAAAGGGTGATGTAGGCCATGCCGTCGCGGCTGGTGATGTCGGAATTTCCTATGGCGAGGAGTTGGATGCGCGCCGAGCTTCTCGATTGGGAAACCAAGAATTGAAGATAGCTGGACTGGAAGACTCGAATGTTGGCGATTGTGAGAATTAGGGAAGAAATTTGCTGCGGGAAGCAGTAGTGTGCCTGCCGGGGATCATCCTCGAGGCTTTTGGAATTAACGCCATGTCTCGTGCTATCGAAGCATTCTTCTCAGGAGGATAGGTTATGAACCGAAGAGCTTTTATCAAGAACGCGGCAATAGGAGCGAGCGCGATCGCCGGAGTGAGGTGCAGCGATGCAAATTCGCTGACGGTGAACGAAGAGGGTAGAACCTACTCGAAACCAGGCTTTAAGGCTGGGTGGGGAGACGGCATCGGACGCCCGGTCCGCATCTCGAGCATCGGCTTCAAGGGTGGTTCGCTGCCTCTGGATAAAATTTGCAGCTACGTAGACCAAG
>JASIJW010000312.1:0-10114 GCA_030050035.1 Acidobacteriaceae bacterium
CGCTCGACAGACAGGGAAACATCGCTGCTGGAACCTCGACCGGAGGCACGCAGGCTAAGCGCTGGGGCCGCGTGGGCGACTCGCCCATTATCGGCGCAGGCACCTACGCTTCGAATGCATCTTGCGCGGTTTCGGCAACAGGCACCGGCGAGTACTTCATCCGCCTGACTGTGGCGCGGGAGGTGTGCGCGCTGGTGCAATACAAGGGCTACAAGCTGCAGCAGGCGGCCGACGATGTAATCCATCGCCAGCTTGAAACCATCCATGGGGACGGCGGATTGATTGCGATTGCGCCGGACGGGCAAATGGCATGGAGCTTCAACACGCCCGGCATGTTCCGCGCAAAGATGAGCGAAGGCGGACAGCTGCAGTTGGGGATTTATAACGACGAGCCGTGAAGATCGGCTGTTCGGCACGGATGAAGCACGCTTTTCTAAATTCCAATGCCAAAAGGCCGCCCGGCGGGCGGCCTTTTTGTTTTTGCCATCGCCTGAAACTACTGCTGCGCCGGCGCCGCGGGATTGCGCGAATCGGCCTTTTCCGCCATCACCTTCTGCGCGGTCGTCTCGAGCGCCTGCGCTTCAGGCATATAGCCGAGGGCCTTCTGAATCTCGGGATCCCAGTCGGCTATAACGCGCAGGCCCTGAAGCTGACCGAACTGGATGGTCACAATCTCCTGCTTGATGCGCGCCTTCAGCCAGTCGGAGGCGCCGCTGATGTCAGCCTGTGTCCACTCGACTCCCTGATCGGTAAGGAACTTTTCGAAATCCTTCATCACCGCATCATTCACTTCGAAGTTCTTGTCGATCGTGTGATTCGAAGCGTAGACCGGCGCGAAGTGGAAGAACACGTCCTTGTAGAGCAGCTCGTCCTGGAACCGGTTCGTGGGCGGAGTCTCGATCTTCTCATCGGGAGTGATGCCGCCGCCGCCGTAGACGGTACGGCCGGAGTCAGTAAGCTTCACTTCGCGATTGCTCGAGTTGGCAGCCAGTGCGCCGGCGTGGTTGTAGTAGTAGTCGTAGAGCGAAACGCCGTTGTAATTGCGCTGAATGAGCCGGCCTGAAGGCGTGTAGTAGTGGTAGGTGGTGAGCGCCAGGCCGGTGTCGTCGCTCAAGTTATAGACCGTCTGCACCAGGCCCTTGCCGAAGGTGGTTTCACCCACGATCAGGGCGCGGTCGTGATCCTGCAATGCGCCGCTCACGATCTCGGCCGCCGAAGCCGTATTCCGGTTGACCAGCACCACGATCGGGAAAGTTTTTCCGTCGTTGCCGTGCGTGGCCGTGTAGTTCTGGTCGGGATAGGCGCGCCCGCGCTGGGATACGATCGTCTGCCCCTTGGCCAGCAGGTGATCGCAAACGTCCACAGCCTGGCTCAGCAGGCCGCCGGGGTTGCCGCGCAGGTCAAGAACCAGACCTTTCAGATCGCCGAAGCTCTCGATGGCATCCGAGACCTCTTCGCCGGTCGTCTCCTGGAACTGTGTCAGGTGGATGTAGCCGACGCCTGGCCGGATCTCATATTTAAGATCGACCGAGGGGTGAGGAATCTCGTCGCGGACGAGGTCAAACACGAGCGGCTTGGCCTCGCCGTAGCGGACGGTCGTCACCTGCACGTGCGTACCCTTGGGTCCTTTGAGCGCCTTAGCCACCTGGTCGCTCGACCAGCCGTCGGTGCTCTTGCCGTCTACCGCAGAAATTACATCGCCGGGATGGATGCCGGCGCGGTAAGAAGGCGTACCCTCATACGGTGTTACGACGAAGACCTTGTTGTCCTGCTGCTGGATGACCATGCCGACGCCGTAGTAGTGACCGCGCTGATCCTCGCGCAGCCTGGCGTATGCCTTGGGATCGTAGAAGTTGGAGTGCGGATCAAGCACGCGCAACATGCCCGGAATGGCGCCGTCGTAGATGGCATCCTCGGCCCTGTCGCCGGTGATGGGCTCGGCGTAGTTTTGCTCGACCAGCGTATAGACGTCAGTAAACGACTTGAGACTGTCGCGAAGCTGGCTTTCGTCGGCCGAGGATTGCGCGCCGACGCGGCGCTGCAGAACGGTTCCCGCAACGGCACAGACGGAGAAGAAAAGAATGACGGTAAAGAATGCGCGACGGGCGCGGGGCGTCATAAACGGACGAACCTCCAGACGGTGTGCGGCAGGCGGGAAGTTTCCAGCAGGTCCTCACTGAACATCGGACCCGCTGCGTCGGCGCCGCAAGCGCAGGCACAGAAAAATTTGACCTTGCCCCAACTCCGGCAAGGCCCTCTACTGGAAACCGCTCTACGCAGGCCGCAGAGCTGTCTTGGGCTAAAGTATAGCACCGAAAGCTTAGACGGCCTGGCGGGGCAGCCGGTAGCGAGGGTGCGATGGACGACGCCTATCGGGCCGGGAATCAAGCCCTTAAGAATGAGACACCGGGGGCTGGTCCTTGGGCCGGAAGCTGCCTGGTGGTCATTCCTCCTCATTTCTGCGGTGATGGACGACGTAGCGGCCGATCATCCAGCCAACGGCACTGCCGACCAGCACGTCTGAGGGGAAGTGCTGGCGCCCCAGCACTCTCGCGGCGCTCACACCGGTTGCCAGGCCATAGGCGGTGATCTGCGTGAGAGGGCCATTGTATTCAGTAGCGATGACGGCGGCTGAAGACCACACAATCATGCAGTGTGTGGAAGGAAAGGAAGAATCGAAAACCGCGCTGGTCTGAAAAAACTTGCCCCGAGAATCATTGACATCGGGCCGCTCCCGCATTGAGACAAGCTTCAGCACTTCGTCCACGGCCAGGCTGTCGACCATCGCTTCCCCGCCCAGAATTCCGGTCTCGGTCGCGTCGTCGTCGTGGTGAATGCGACCGAGGCCGTAAATGATCACCGGGGCAGAGACAAACCCTCCGAGGAGCGCGTTGGAAGCCGTGACGGCGTGGTTATTGAGGGATGCGTCTATAGGCACGTGGTTGGCCATGACTTCGTGATCGGTCGTCATTAACACGGCTGTACCCAGCACCAGCAGCGCGGGTCCCACGGCATTGGATGGGTTCAAGTGCGCAGGGCTGGTCCAGATTGCCACCTGGTCGGAGAGAATGTGCCGCGGCGTGTTGGCTACGGTCACTTGATTGTCCGATTGGGTCTGGGCTTGCTCGGTCTGGGATTGCTGGGTCTGGGACTGCTGGGTCTGGGGCTGCGGGGCATCCGGCAAGGTACCGCTCTGCGTTTGGGCAGACGCGCAACAGGCAATGCCCGAAGCAAACAGTATTGAAGAAACGACCAACCGCAATGACATGAGCAGACCTTTCTCCCGGTGGTATCTGAAATTGTTGGACGTTTGCTGAAACGGTAATTGGTGTTAACCAGGCGAAAAACTTTGCTGACGCCGCGGGAGGGAATTTTTCAGGAAACATGCCCCAGGGATTGAAGCCCAGCACCAATTTTATTTCGCTCGCCGGCAAGAATGAAGCCACGCCCTGATATATAGCCGCCATATAGCCGCCAACAACCAAACGACCAGAGGCCTCCTCTGGATTTCACCATACCGGAATTGTCACGTTCTTCTGCTCAATTTCGTGATCCAGAATTTCGTGATTCAAGCTCGCGCCGCGACTTTCTCCGCCCAGCCTGCTTCGCAACCATCTCTGAGCAAAAGACATCGACCTCTCTGTTATTTATGCCAGTTGTCCCTGCCTGCAGTATCGCCCAGGATGGACTGCGGAAGGCTCTCGTTTCTTCCGGAGGAGGATTCTAGATGAAATCAAAGAGACAAGCCTGGCTCAGGCCGGGAAGTCGCAAGTGGACGCAAATATTTTTATTCGCAATGCTGATGATTTTTTCCTTTAGCTACGTTCAGGCACAGGACTTTGAACATTGGAACTTCAGCATCGGCGGCGGAGTAGGCTTTCCCGTCGGACGACTCGGTAATTTCACCAATCCCGGCGGAAACTTCGTAGTCGGCGGCGGAAAGAGTATCAGTCGCATGGTGGGTATCAATGGAGAATTCATGTGGAATGATCTGCCCATCAATTCAACGACCCTAGCGTTACTGAACACTTCCGGCGCATCAGCCCGGCAATATGCCGTGACAGCCGACCCCATCGTCCGCTTTGGACACCGCGCCGGGGGCTACGTTACTGGCGGCATTGGCTGGTACCACCGCTCAGGAGAAACAACCACGCCGACAACCGCGGTCGTTTGCAACAACTATTGGTCGTGGTGGGCTAATTGCACAATCGGGACCGTGAGTATCGTTACGGGAAGCACGAGCTCCAACGCCTTTGGCGAGAACATCGGTGGAGGGCTCACCTACCGCTTCGGCGAGAGCCATATCAAGTTTTATACCGAGTTCCGTTATCACCACGCCAGCTACAACCATGTATCAACCGAACTGATTCCTCTCACATTCGGATTCCGGTGGTAGACGGACTGCGGCCGTTCCAGGCCAGTTCAAAGTGACGAAACACCGCTGTCCGGCCTTGGCGGCCGGTTGGGGAGGAGTTTTTCCTTCCGCCAATAGACGAGCCAGAAGGGGATGCCTTTTGACGGCCTGGCCCGGAAATCGCCTTCCGGCTCGCCCGCCATTTACAATGGCGTTTATGCAATCAGTGGTGATTCGTCGCCCTTGCTGACCCTATGATGAATAGATTTCTACGCCCTGCCGCCATGCTATGTGGCGCCCTGCTCGCGGCCTTGGGAGCCGCGGCGCAAAACCCTCTGAGCCAGCCAGCGAGTCCCTACGGCGGCACCGTGGTCGAGGACATCGTCGCCCGCGTTAACGACCAGATCATCACGCAGTCGGACTACGACCGGGCATTGCAGCAACTGGACGAGGAAGGCCAGCAGCACGGCGAATCGATGCAGGATATGGCGGATGCGCGCAGGGACCTGCTGCGCAACCTGATCGACCAGCAGCTGTGGCTGTCAAAGGGCAAGGAGCTGGGGGTTACGGGCGACACCGAGCTGATCAAGCGGCTCGACGATATCCGCAAACAGTACAACATGGCTTCGCTCGAGGACCTGGAAAACGCCGCCAAGGAGCAGGGCGTCTCCTGGGAAGACTTCAAGCAGAACATCCGCAACCAGATCATTACGCAGGAAGTGATGCGGCAGGAGGTGGGCGAGAAGATTCAGTTCACCCCCGGCGAGGCGATGCAGTATTACGAGCAGCACACGCAGGACTACCAGCAGCCGGAGAGCGTGCGGCTGAGCGAGATCCTGATTCCCGCCAGCGTTGACGATCCGGCGAAGGTGGCCACGGCCAAGACCAAGGCTGACGACATTGAAGCGAAACTGAAGGCGGGTGCGGACTTTGCAGACCTGGCTCGCACCGAGAGTCAGGGGCAGACTGCTGCCCAGGGCGGCGACCTGGGGCAGTACCGCCGCGGCGCGCTGGCCAAGGTGATTGAGGACAAGACATTCGACCTGCAAGCCGGGCAGTGGACCGCTCCGATTCAGACACGGCAGGGCTGGGTGATCTTCAAGGTGACGCAGCACACCCCCGCCGGCGCGCAGCCTTATAAGGACGTGCAGGAGCAGGTGGAAGAGGCTCTGTATATGAGCCGCATGGAGCCGGCGATCCGCGCGTATTTGACGAAGATGCGCGACGAGGCGTTTATCGACATCAAGCCGGGATATGCGGACACCGGCGCCAGCCCGAATGAAACCAAGCCGGTATTCAGCGCGTATGTGCCACCGGCGCCGAAGAAGAAGGCGAAGCTAGAGCGGACGCGGTACCGCGAGAACACGCACGGATTCCGGCAGAAGAGCGCAGTGGTTTCAGACGAGCCGCCGGCGAATCAGGCTGCAACCTCAAAGGACCAGAAACACAAGAAGAACGAGGCAGAGAAGCCGGGCAAGAAGGAGAAAATCCGCTTTGGGCAGGCTCCGCGCGAGACGCTGCCAACGGCGTCCGGAGGCTCGAACACGGAGAATGCCGGCGCCTTGCCGGAAAACCAGGCGGCCAACGAGCCAGTGAATCCGCTGGAGCCGACTGCGCCCACGGAGAAGACGCGCTTCAGCGATCGCGCACGCACCGAGAAGAAGCACAAGAACTCCAGCGCGCAGAACAACAACCAGACGCCGGCTGCACCCGATGCTGCCGAAGTCGCGGACCGGGAAACGCAGTCGGCGCCGCTGGGACTGAGCGGCGACACTGCGGCCAAGAAGAAGAAAAAGAAGGCGCAGTCCACGACGGGCGAAAAGACCCGCCTGTCGCAGGAGGCCAAGAAGCCGTCGGCGCCGAAGGCTGCTCCGGAGATGACACCTGCTCCGCAGGAACCGGGGGCGCCAGCACCGGCCAATCATCCGACAACGCAACCGCAACAGTAGTGACTTGGCGAGTTGCCAAAATCAAGCGGGCCTGGGATCGGATCCCAGGCCCGCTTGATTTTTCCCATCTCGTTTTTCAAGGGACGCTGCGTTTCGGCGTTACTTCCGGCGGCTCTTTTCGAAAACCAGCGAAGTTTTCAATTCGGTGTAGCCGTCGCGCAGGTAAAAGCGGTGCGCATCGGCGCGCGTGTTGCGCGAAGTAACGCGGACCGTGTCTATGTCCTGCTCCCACGCCCAGGCTTCGGCCCGCGCGCAGAGCGCCCGGCCCACGCCGCGGCTGCGTGCGCCGTCTTTCACGACCAGGCCGCCGATCAGTGCGAAGGGCGGCGATTGCAGCCGGTGCTCGATGGAGATTTCGATCCAGCCGATGACTTCGGAGCCTTCGCAGGCGACGAAGGCCGCTTGCGGCGGAGCATCGCGACGCAGCCGTTCGAGCCAGTCGCGTACGCCTTCGGCGGGACGGCTGTAGCCGAGCTGGGTGGTGAGCGTGCTGACGCCCTCGGCATCGCATAATTCCATCGCGCGAATTTCCATCGCTGGCTCCCGTTGCTGCTTTATCTTTTCACAACGGTGCTTTTGGGAGCGGTAGCGGCGCGGGGCATGCCGATGATGTATGCTGCGGGCAGAATGAAAGACATTTACATCAACGATCTCGCCGGCTTCGACGAGAGCAGAACCTTCGACTCGTTTTTTCTCGTTCTCGCGAAGCAGCAGAGGATGACGAAGCAGAACAAGCCTTACCTGAACCTGGTGCTGGGCGATAAGACCGGCCAGCTCGAAGGCCGCGTGTGGGACCTGGCCGACTCGCGCATTGCAAAAGATTTCGATCGCGGCGATACGGTGAAAATCCGCGGCTGCGTGACGCGCTTTGACGATCGCTGCCAGATCAAGGTGGAGCAGTTGCGCAAGGCACAGGCGGGCGAGGCGGAAAAAGCGGATCTTCTACCCTCGACAGCGCACGATGTCGCGGTGCTGTGGAACCGGCTGGAAGCCACTGTCGAGAGCGTGGCGAACCCTGATCTGAAGCGGCTGCTGCAGGCGCTGCTGGCCGAGCCTGCGATTGCGCAGGCGTACCGCGAAGCGCCGGCCGCGCGGCAGTTGCACCATGCGTGGCTGGGCGGGCTTCTCGAGCACGTCGTAAGTCTGCTGGGCCTGGCCGAGCGTGTTGCTTCGCATTATCCACTGCTCGACCGCGACCTGCTCGTGACTGGCGTGATTCTGCACGACATCGGCAAAATCCGCGAGCTGATATGGGAAGTCGGCTTCGACTACACGGTCGAAGGCGTGCTGCTCGGCCACATTCAGATGGGCGTGGATCTAGTTGAGAAGACCATCGCCGCACTGCCCGGCTTCCCCGACCGGTTGCGTACGCTGGTGCTGCACATGATCCTCTCGCACCACGGCAAGCTGGAGTTCGGCTCGCCCAAGCTACCCATGATCCCCGAGGCGCTGGTGCTCAACTTTGTCGACGATCTCGACGCCAAGATGCAGGCCGTGCAGAGCGAATTCGAGAAATCCGCGCGCGAGGGCAAAGCTGCCGATGAGTTGACGGGAAAGGTGTGGGCGCTCGATAACCGGCAGTTGCTGAATACGAAGCGTTGGCTGGAAGGCGAGTAGGGCAGTTTTTGACTGGGCTAAGCGCACGTTGTCCCGCTTAGCTCAGAAACCACTCCCACTGCTTTTCGGTAAGCGGGACGACCGATAGCCGGCCGATTTTAACCAGCGGCGAATCGGCAAAAATCTTTTCGGCTTTGATCTGGTCGAGCGTCTTTGGATTCTTCAGAGCCTTGCCTACCTTCACGCGGACAATGGGAACCTTCGGGTCGGAAGCATCCACGCTCGTCACCGTGCCGGTGCCGACCGCGCGTCGCTCGTCGCCGGTGTGGTAGAAGATCCACTTCGTGCCCGGCTTCATCTCGCGCAGGTTTTTGACGGCCGCAGGGTTCGTCACCCCATCCCACGCCGTTTCTTTGTCACGTAGAAAGTCGTCGAAGCTGTAGGCGTCAGGCTCAGTTTTGAAAAGGAAGTAGCTCATGGTGTTAACCCGAAAGCAGGATACAGGATTCCGGAAGCTCTTATGAATGAGGTTTGCCGGATTTCTGATCCCTGCACCCTGAGCCCTGATCCAAGTCCACTGCTCCTTTACAATCAAATATATGATCCGCTTTTCAACGGCCGGTGAATCGCACGGCGAGGCGCTCGTTGCGCTGATTTCAGGGCTGCCGGCCGGCGTGCCTATCGATCTCGACTTCGTAAACCGCGAACTGTGGCGGCGGCAGCAGGGCTATGGCCGCGGCGGGCGCATGAAGATCGAAACCGACAAGGCGCACGTGCTCTCCGGTGTTCGTCACGGCAAGACCATTGGCTCGCCCGTCGCTATCGAAATTGTGAACCGCGACTGGAAGAACTGGGAAGAAAAGCTGCCGGTTGAGGCCGGCGACCAGGCCAAGCACCAGGCGGTTGCTTCGCCGCGGCCCGGGCACGCCGATCTTGCCGGCGCCCTCAAGTACAACTTCCCTGACGCGCGCTACGTGCTGGAGCGCGCCTCGGCCCGCGAGTCGACTTCGCGCGTGGCCGCCGGTGCATTCGCCAAGCTGCTCCTGCGCGAACTGGGCATCGAAGTGCTCAGCCACGTGATCCGAGTGGGGCGCGTGGAACTGGAGCGCGACGCGCAGTGGAACGAGATTACGGCGTTGGCTGCGAAAGACGAAGTTGTGCTGGCCTGCGTGGACCCCGCCACCGAAGCGCGCATGAAAGGCGAAGTGGAAGAGGCCTCGCGCACCGGCGACACGGTGAACGGCGTGTTTGAAGTGGTGGCGCACAACGTGCCCGCCGGATTGGGCACCTACGCCAACTGGGACGAGCGGCTGGACGGCGTACTGGCCTGGACGGTGATGAGCCTGCAGGCGGTGAAGGCGGTCGAGATTGGCCGCGGCGTAACGGCGGCTGCCTCATTCGGATCGCAGGTGCATGATCCGATCAATTACGCTGCGCAGGAGACAGGAAAGCCTACGCGCTTTACACGCCCGCACAACAATGCCGGCGGCATTGAGGGCGGCGTTTCCAATGGCGAAGATGTGATCGTGCGCGGCTACCTGAAGCCGATTTCCACGCTGCGAAAACCCCTTGAATCGGTGCGCTTCGACACGCGCGAAAAGACCGCTGCAAGCTACGAGCGCAGCGATATTTGCGTGGTTCCGGCGGCAGGTGTGGCGGCAGAGGCCATGGTGGCGCTTGCACTGGCGGGCGTGGCGCAGCAGAAGTTTGGCGGCGACTCGATGTTGGAGATGAAACGAAACTTTTCCGGATACATCGAACAGATACGGAAATATTAGCGGTGCTAAGTTCCCACCCTAGCCGCAAAAACAAAAGCGCGGCGAGGGTGGGGCACCCATGGTCAGCAGGTTGAGAACGCGGAAATGATTTTGAAGATAGTGAAATATCCGGAGCCGGTGCTGCAGCAGCCCGGTGAGCCGGTGACGGAATTCAACGACGAGCTGCGGCAGTTTATTGCCGATATGTTCGAGACCATGTACGCCTCGCAGGGCATTGGCTTGGCGGCGCAGCAGGTGGGCGTGGCCAAACGCGTCACCATCATTGACCTGAGCCAGGGCAAAGACCCGGAGCAGAAGCTAGTGCTCGTCAATCCGGAAATCATTTCTCGCGAGGGCCGGCAGTACGAGGAGGAAGGTTGCCTCAGCTTTCCTGACATTCGCGAAAAGGTGGTCCGCGCTGCAAGCGTGCGCGTGCGCGCGCAGAACGAGCGCGGCGAATGGTTCGAGACAGACGGCGACGAGTTGCTGGCGCGCGC
>JASIJW010000313.1:0-3297 GCA_030050035.1 Acidobacteriaceae bacterium
AAGGTGCGCGGTCGCTGATTCCGATCCACTGGAACGAAAGCTCGCAAAGCCTTGAAATCGGAGCACGCACCGGCAGCTTTGAGGGCATGCTGCAACGCCGCACCTTCCGCGTAGTCCTGGTCTCGAAATCGCATGCCGCAGGGTTCCCATTCACGCCTGCGCAATTCACCACCGTGGAGTACTCGGGCGCGCCCGTAAAAGTCCGGCTGAGTCAGTGACGTTCGGTTCAGCGCAATGCAGGAAGGACCATTCGTGAGAGCGCCTGCAAGTTTTCCGATGTTGTCGATTCTGGAATCAGTAGCTTAGGTGTTCTCAACACGGGATAAAGCTCTACCCACCTCCCGGCGCCATCAAAGCAAACAGTCATTTTGGCCTTTCCGCCGGAGAGGCCAAAATCGTTTGGTGGTTGTTGTGAGAAATGTGAAAGCGTCCGCTCCAGGCTCACCTCTGCCTTCAACCATTGCAGTTTCAGCGCTCGGTGGCCTCCTCGGTGGATTGATGGGAGCATTGCTCGTCGTTGGGTTCACTGTGATGCTCAAGGCGGTGTTGGATGTGGTCTCCAGGCAGAACGTCTGGGTTCTCATCCTCGTGCCCCTTCTCGGATTGGCGCTCTCCGTTCTAGTGCTTTACCGATTCGGTTTCAGCAGCGACGAGCAAAATCCGCAACGACCAAGGTGGGCGGCCAGGTGGAGAACCTTTCCGCCTCATGCAGCTCGCTCGCATCTGACGGACGACATGGTGTCATCCGCGGGAGCTGAGGAACGCTTTCCGTGGCACCTTACCCCAATTCATCTTCTTGCCATCTTCGCCACTGTAGGCCTCGGCGGGCCGATGGGGACCGAAGCCCCCGCGGCCTATATCGGGGTCGCCACGGGAGCAGCTCTCGGAACTCGCTTCCGCCGTATTCTTCGGCCCGCAGCGGTTGGGGGCGGCGCGGGAGGTGTTGCTGCGCTCATTGGAATTCCGCTCGTCGGCGCCGCATACATTCTTGAGCTGGGTCGACGGCACAAAGCGCCGCTCAACGTCGAGCGGGTAACGGCGGCGCTTGTGGGAGGATTCGTTGGATGGCTTTTGAAGCTTTACCTTGGTATAAACCTGATCCGCCTGGTTGTTCCCAACGAACCACCGCACAGCTTTTATCAAGCCTTTGCCGCGGCCCTGCTTATTGGAGTGCTTTCCGGCTCGATTACTTCGCTTTCGGCAGCGGCCATCTATCGAGCGAAGGCCTGGCAGGCCAACCCAACTGTCCGGCTCGTGCTTGGGGGGCTGGCTTTGGGAACAGCCGCAGTGATGCTCTCGAAGATAGCCGCTCCTTCCGCTGCCATAGGCCCAGGCGGCGGGGCGATCACATGGGTGGAAAGCGCAAAAGGCGCCGCGGCAATTACTGTGCTCGTCGTTGACGTGCTCCGCGCAGTAGCCACCACGGCGTCGGCCGCAGCAGGCGGATGCGGCGGCCTGTTTGTGCCGTTCCTGGCAATTGGCGATCTGGCCGGACGAGCGTTTGCACCTTCGCTCAGAGTGCCGAGCGATCTTGCCGGAGCGGCGGGTGCAGCGGGAGGGATCAGCGGAGGCTATCATCTGCCTGTCACGGCGGTTGCGTTGGTCCTCAGCCAGGGCGGTCCTCGCCTCGCGGTGCTCACCTGCCTGGCGACGGTTCTTGTTGCAGCCTTGGCCGGCACAGGCTCAGCAAAGCTGCTGGATCGAATTCTCTCCCATGTCCGCACCGTAGTTGCAAAGGAGCCCACGGCCGCGGAAGACCCTTATAGCTTCTGATCTTTTGCCGCAGCCACCCCACAGCCACCCCACAGCCACCTTCGACAGGCCATGCCTCATCCAACTATCTGAACGCCGCCGCGCGTGCCATGAACGCTCGGTGCGCCACGAACGCGCTAACCTGTTGAACATTTCCAAACGCGTGGCCCAGTTTGCCGGAGCCCTCAGAACAAGGCCCTGACGGAGTTGGTACGGCTTCTGCAGACGCGCGTTACTGGATTTGTCGAAATGATTGGAGAGCCCATGCCCAAAACGATGAAGGCCGCTGTAGTGAAGGCATTCAAAAAGCCGCTCGACATCGAAGAGGTTCCGGTCCCTGAGCCCGGAGCAGACGCGATCCAGGTCAAGATCGAGGCCTCCGGCGTCTGCCATACCGACTTGCACGCCGCCGATGGCGACTGGCCAGTGAAGCCCAAGCCACCCTTCATCCCCGGACACGAGGGCGTCGGCTTCGTCTCAGCCGCGGGCCGAAACGTAAAGACCGTCAAGGAGGGCGATCGCGTCGGCGTGCCGTGGCTCTACACAGCGTGCGGGCATTGCGAGTATTGTCTCGCCGGCTGGGAGACGCTGTGCGTAGCGCAGAAGAACACCGGGTATTCAGTGAACGGCGGCTTTGCTGAATATGTCGTCGCCGATCCGAACTATGTTGGCCATCTGCCCGAGAACGTGGGCTTCGTTGAGGCCGCGCCGGTGCTCTGCGCCGGCGTCACAGTTTACAAGGGGCTCAAGGTCATCGATGCGCGCCCCGGCAACTGGGTCGTCATCTCCGGCATCGGCGGGCTCGGCCACATGGGGGTACAGTACGCCCTGGCCATGGGCTTCAATGTGGCGGCCGTCGATATCGACGATGCCAAACTCGCGCTCGCCCGTAAACTTGGCGCTACGGTTACCGTCAATGCCGCGACCACCGATCCAGTCGCGGCCATCCGCAAGGAGATAGGCGGCGCGCACGGCGTTCTGGTCACCGCAGTCTCACCCAAGGCCTTCGAACAGGCGCTTGGCATGGTTCGCCGCCGGGGCACGGTCACGCTGACCGGTCTGCCGCCCGGCGATTTTCCGCTGCCGATCTTCGATGTTGTTCTTAACGCCACAACCGTTCGCGGTTCGATCGTCGGCTCCCGGCTGGACCTCAAGGAGTCGCTGGAATTCGCCCGCGAGGGGAAGGTGAAAGCGATAGTGACGACGGAAAAACTCGAAAACATCAACAATGTCTTCGCGCGGTTGCACAAGGGTCACATCGAAGGGCGCATCGTTCTCGATATGGCCGTGTGATCTGAACAGCGAAGCAATTCCGCCAACCCCAGCAGCAACAACCTGGAGCACGTGGACGATCAGCTTCTTGGAGCCGGCCCTGAATTGTCCGTTACAGATTCGCCTTTCGGTTGCCGCTAAACAACCGGACAATCCAGGTGAGGATGATGGCTCCGATCACGGCGATGATAATGCTCATGATCAGTCCATGCTGGCCGATTCCCCCGAGGCCGACGGCTCTGGCAATGAAGCCGCCGATAAGCGCGCCTATCA
>JASIJW010000314.1:0-11161 GCA_030050035.1 Acidobacteriaceae bacterium
CGGAGGCGGCACGCTGGCGTCGCCGACAACCTCGATCACCTACAACAGCGGAAGCGGCTGGCTCAGTGTGAGCTGCACGGGCAGCTCGGCCCCGTATACGTGCTCCACCCAGCCAACTACCGGGAGCCTCGCGGCCGGAACCTACAACGCGACGGTGAATGTCTCGAGCTCGGGAGCAAGCAACTCGCCGCAAAGCTATACGGTCGCGTTTACCGTGTCGTCGGGATCGGCGTGCACCACATCGTCAGAAACTGGCACGTGCGGGCCGTACACCGACTCGTCGATCACTGGAAGCGGTACTTATCCGTTTATCACGGAAAACGATGTTTGGAATCCGCCTTCAACCTGGAGTCAGACGCTGTACTCAACCAATCCTGGGGACTGGTATGTGACAGCTAACTTCCCAACGGACAGCTCGGGAGCTATCCATACTTACCCGGACATGAACATTGAGTACTACGATGGTACGGAGCCGACGCTGGACAGCTACAGCTACATGTACTCGTCGTTCTCGGAGACCCCGGATACATCGTCGACTACCGTCTCCGATATTGGCTTCGACATCTGGATGAACGATTGGGCCAACGAGATAATGATCCAGCACCAGGTGATAAACATTGTCCCGTGCACTAGCTTCGCTACCCACGTAGTCGCCACCAACGTCACCTTCGGCGGGTCGAACGGAGTTCCGCAAAATACCTGGAACCTATGTCAATTTGGCAACGAGGGGTCGGGGTCTGTGGAGCTCGTCTGGCAACTCACGGATCCTAGCGACAGCAGTAATTTTGGCTTCAGCTCCGGGAGCGTGGACATCTACTCCATGCTCGAGTATCTGGAGGGCAACACCGCGTGCTATAGCTCGAGCGGTCCTGGTTCCGATTGCCTGCCGGCGAGTTCCACCTTCACTTCGACCGAATATGGCTTCGAAATCAGTAGCACTGGCGGGTTAAGCAAAACATTTACGGTAAACAGCTTTACGCTTACTGCTTCCCATTAGTAGACGTGAAGTGAAGGAGAGCGGGATGAGCGAATCGTCGCTTGTCCCGCTCTCACCCTACCTGCTGGTAGCGAGCGACCGGACCGCGCCGGCCGATACCGGATCCTTCTGTTATGTATATAGATCGACTGCAGCAAAATGCCGCAAGGTTCAGGCTCAACGCGGACAGGTGCACAGGTGCTGCCAAGCGGTGCGGCGGCCAACCAGTTGCTCACCTTGCGCGAAAGTGAGGGACAAGTCAAAGGCTGGCCATTCCGGTAAAGCGCATTTCGCTTTGAAGAAAGAAGTACGCTCCTAAAAACGGTAATACCGGTAAGGATTGTCACCCATAGGAAAGTCAGTGCGATAGTCGGGGTGATAATAGCCGATCGTGGCCTCATCGAGCATGGCTGTCGGCTGCAGGTTCAACAAGCGATCGGGAATGGGCGGTTCGCAATCATGCCCGGATCGATCCCCATTTGGACCGATCCACATGCGATCCGGATTGAGAGCCGTTTTGCGCGGCTGGAAAATCCGGCTATCCACCGCGAAACTGGCGCCGAGATTGGCCAGCAACTGGGCCACCGCGCGTGTGGCCCGCCAGCGCGTGTAGCGAAAATATGTCTTCTGGTCCGCCTCAAAGCAATCCGGGTCCACCTGACAGAAGATCGCGATACCTTCTCCCACTTTTTTGCGGCCAAGTAGGCCGTCCGCCCCGATCTGTGCTCCGCCGTTCAGTATCCAGGCAGGACCATCCAAGTAGGTACGCCACCGAAGATCGGACGCGCTCAGGCCTTTTGCTTCGGGCCAATCTGGCACCGAGAGCGAGCCTGCAAAATTGGTTCCCACCGAGTTCAATGTGGTGCCGAGCCACCCGTTTGCCTGCGCACGCGGCAAAAAGAATGCCTTGCCGCCTTGCTCCAAATAGGCATTGAGCGCGGCCGTATCAATGCTCGCATCCGTGCCGACGAGCACCAACCCGGTGTCCGCATCCAACGTATCCGACCGCTGATAATCCACCCCAATCCTATCCAACCACGCCGCGCCAGCGGCGCCGCCAACATACACCACCTTGCTGACTCGTGGCGCCAAGGGCGCATGCTGAGCGTAATCCAGAACGCGTTCGGCCATAAGACGCGCCGCCGGATCCTGCGTCACATGATCTTCCAGGTCCAGCGTGCAGACAATCAGCCGTCCCTTGCCGTAGTCCAACTCCATCAGAGGCAGATAAGCCAGATCGAATTCGCATTCGAGCAGGGGAGTCCAGCCGCTGCGGTGAGGTTTCTCAATAGCCGCGCTGGTGACCCCACCGCGGTTGCCCCAGTGCCATCCGGCATAGGGCTGATCGCCTTCGTTCCCTCTGTGGTAATCACCAACGTATTCCGGGTATGCCGCAATCAATTGGCTGCTTCCCGTCCAGTCACGCAGGTCGTCGGCATCGATCTCCTGGGCGAACGGGGAATTGGGAATGGGAAAGACACGCCGGCTCACCTTCGGGCAAACCCGCCACCCGAGGGCTTCGGTCATCCAGGCCGGGTCCTGTGCGAAGATCAAAGCGCGGCCGCCGGCGCGCACATAGGGCTCCAACTTGGCAGCGACCGCCGGATCATCTTTCAAGCCGTTGCGTCCGATAACTACCAACGGAGCCGCGTCGTTCCAAGCGTACGGCGTATAGCCGAGGCTCGTCAGCATCTTGCTGGTCAGGCCGTCCGGATCCACAATCGCGACTTTTTTGGGGGCCACTTGCTGTGCGGCAAAAACCCGAAACGTAAAGGTATCGCGGTGGGTTGCCTCGCCGATCGTTGCGGTGAGCGTGATCTGGCCGTCGGCCTTGCTGCAGTCCTTCACTTGGGGAGCCTTGATCTCGATCGGCAATTTGCGGATCTCCGAAACCGCCAGTCTGCCGCGCAGTTCGCCTTTAGCCACTGTATTCCCGCCGACGGTGGCAACCCAGGACGCTTCGAAAATCTGCGGCTGACGCATATCGTTAATCAGGACAATCTGCTTCTGGAACTTCTGGCCGGCGCTGAAATGGTGGTCCTTGGCGGTGTACGCTTCCGGCGGACCGGCGATCCACGCCAGCGTCGGGAGGTTAACCTGCTTTAGTTCGTCCTGTATCCACGACCAGGTGCGCAGGCCTCCCGGAAGCCCTGCAGTGCGCCAGCTCTTCCAGGTGTTTGTACGGAAAAGAGCCTGGATTTTGCGGTTGTCAGGGAATGGATCCAACTTGTCCTGGAACCTGTTGTAGAGCATTCCGCCACGGAACTGGTTACGAAGATACTGCCGGTACTCTGTACCTTCCGAGGTATAGGCGTCCATTCCAAAGTAAATGGCAGCGAATTCCGTCAACAAAGGCTCGCTGGTAATGTTGCTGCCAAAGCCATCGCGCCCGCGAAGGAACGTGCATTCCACAGGGGTGCCGAACTCAGTCATGGTAATCGGCATCTCGCCGTTCTCTGCCCATGCGCTCAACCACTCCTCGCGCTCTTGGAGCGGCAGCAGGTCCAAATAGCAGTTCGCTGAGTGGACATCGCCCGTATCAGAGCCCTCGTGACTGTAATAGACCCTCGTGGGATCCAGCTTCTTAATCTCAGCGAACATCTGTTTGGCATCATCCATAAGCGGCAGCCAGCGCTGGTCGCTCTGGGCCCATCCATGGCGGCCGAAGTTGCGTGGATCCAAATCGACCGCACTGTTGAAGAAGTTTGCACCGGCGATCCACATCACCGCAGACGGATGATTGCGGTAGTAACGTATCCATACGTCAGCGCGCTCAAGGGCACGTTGCCGGTTTTGCGCCCAAACAAGATTTCCACCTGGATCTCTCATGTACTTGTTTGCGTCGAGAACATACACTGCTCCCAGGTACCCTTTGCGATCCGCCTGGCCGAGCTCCGTTCCGACGTCTGAATCGTCACCGCGTGTATCCGGGTTCCAAGAGCCGAATTCCGAAAAGTTGTCTCCGACCTCGCCGAGAGGACCATTGTGAAAGCAAGGCTGTCGCAGGTGGATCACGGTGCCGTTGAGGTAGAACTGTCGGCCTTCAATCCAGAACTCCCGGAAGCCGAAGTCCTGGTTGTACTGGTCATCCAAACCCGCTCCCCTCACCGTCAGCCGAAGGGTGTAAAGTTCGGGCTGATCCACATCCCACAGGCGCGGGTTCGTCCAGGGCCAGGAGACTGTGACGGTCTGCGTCGGTTTGGCCTCTACAGCGGCGTCTGCCGTGAAGCTCTTTTCCAACGCCCCCTTTTCGTTGAGCATGTCCGCGACGAATCGCACTTGGCCCGCATGATTGAGACCACTGAGATCGACGTCCAGTGAAATGTCGTTCTTTCGTGTGGAAGTGCGTATGAAGACGTCGCCTACGCATGCCTCGGATGTGCGGCTTTCCAAATAAACGCTGCCGGCCAGACCCCGCGTCTTCAATTTGGCCGCGCTGTAGGTGACAGCCATAAAAGCGTTCTGCCAGAAGTGCCCGACCATTTGAGAGTCCGCGATGGCTGCCACTAGCACTCGGACCTCTGCCGTTTTGCCCGGCGTTACCGCACGCGTAATATCCACCGAGCCCCACGGCCAGGGAACCTTGCCGCATTCCTGGCCGTTGACATAGACAATGGCGTCGGTGCAGACCCGGTCAAAGCGCAGGCTGATCACTCGGCCCTGCCATTCGGCAGGAATCGGCACCGCGCGCTCATACCAGGCGCTGGCGACCGCTGCCCCATCATATGCGTCCCATTGCGGACCACTTCCAAGGGCCACTAAATCGGAAGTCTTAGCCTCGCCTCGGCGACTCCCCCAGTTGCCTGGCACATTGATATACGCCCACCCCACCTTCGGTGGACCGGCATTTCCAGCGACGGCAGGCGTGAAGCGCCAAATACCGTCGAGGGATACCCGCGACCGTTTTGTATTTACCGTTACGACGCTCGTCTTGCCCCAGTTCAGGCTCATGCCGGCCGGCAACACGGCGTCCGCAGACTGCGAGTCCGCCATGACCAACGGCGGGAGCAGCGTCGCACCGGCCAGCGCTGCGGTGGATGTCTGGATGAATCGGCGGCGCGTCAGATGATCGCTTGCCCGAGGATGTTTCGGCCTGTGTCTTCGGTTCATGAATTTCACTCCCAGCAAAAGCAGCATTCCTGCGCGGATTCAGTACCTGAGCGAGAACATCCCCGCAGCTGTGGCTGCGGCCACTCCCCGTATGTTGAGTGAGAATTTTGTGATATATCATATTGGGTTTGCCTGTCAAGCGCCTGCTGATAGCCGCTGACGTCAAGTTTGCTCGTGCAAATATCAGCGGAGTTGGCTACGTTGATGCGCCTTGATGATCACTAACTGACTCGCCCATTCCAGCGATGAAAGTTCTTCTCGTGCATTCTTTAATGTCCATATCCGTGTAAATTTCGCTTGCTGCCATTTGCTGCTAAGATTCCATGTCCTGCAGCGTTACCGATTCCTGTGGGAGTCTCGGCTCTGCAACTGACCCCGACCTCACACCTGTCCAATATCTTTCAATTTCTTCTAGAGGTATATTTTTAGTCTCTGGCACGCACAGCCAGGTAAAGAGTCCTTGTGCAAGAGCCATCGACGCAAAAAAGCCGAACGTGAATGTTTTGCCAGCCCTGTGAAACACAAAAGGAAACAGAAGAATGACGGCTGCATTGGCAAGCCACTGAAGAAGCACGGGCACAGTCATCGCCGCTCCGCGAACGTCATTGGGGAAAATCTCAGGCACGAGGGTCCAGAACACCGGGCCGATACAAGACGCAAAGAATGCGAGGAAAACCAAGATGAGAACCAGCGCGACAATGCCATGAAAACTACCCAGAAACACGGTTAGCGCTAGGGAGGCAACTGACGCCGCCATCCCCATGGAACCAACAATATAGAGTGGCTTCCGCCCAAATCTATCGATCATCCAGAGAGAAAGAAGAGTAAAAACGAGCTGTGTCATGCCAACCAATAAGATGGAGGCAAGAGCGCTATCAGTGCGCCATCCCGCCGATTCGAGAATCGCTGGAGCGTAGTCGATAATTGTGTTAATTCCTGAAATCTGCACCAATATTGCAAGGCACGAACTCGCGAAAAGCGCTCGACGCACACCCGGCCGCAGAATCGCGCCCCAGTGGAGTCGTTCCTCGAGCAGCGTTGCCCGTATCTCTGCGATTTCAATTGAAGCGCGCTCCGAACCGTTGATCCGTTCAAGAACGCGAAACGCCTCCTCAAATTTTCCAATGATCGCGAGGAATCGTGGCGTCTCTGGAGCCAGCATGATCATCAACAAGAAAACCGTGGAGGGGACAACTCCGGTAAGAAACATCCATCTCCAATTGTTTGCTCCAGTGTTGCGCAGCAGATAGTTGATCGAGTAGGACACGATGATGCCGGTAACGATCAACATTTGGTAAAGAGCTCCCAGGCGCCCCCGGACTGACGGCGGTGCAACTTCTGCTACATACAGCGGGGAAAGAAGGGAAACGCCTCCCACCGCGATTCCGCCCACAAAGCGCGCCGCGACAAAGAAGGTCAGATTGTCTGCACAGGCGACAGCAATCGAGGATACGGCAAACAGCAGTGCCACTATAATCAGAAGTCTCCGGCGTCCAAAGCGATCCGCTAGCTTGCCGGCCACAAGCGAGCCGATGACGCAGCCGAACACGAGCGAACTATAGGCCCAACCGAGAGCGAGGTCACTCAAAGCGAACTGCTTGACGATGAACGGACCCGCACCCGTGATGATTCCAACGTCAAAGCCAAATAGAAGGCCCCCAAGCGCAGCCGTTGAGGCTAGGAACGACACGTAGCGGACATTGATCTGTTGGTTCATCCGATCTGCTCCCGTGATGAACCTGACAGGCGGGCGGCTTCCGCAAAGCACGCACGCGCCAGATCTTTATAGAGCAGCGCTTGCTCGTAGCGGTCAGACTCCTCGACAAGATGGCCAGAGGAATCCGGGAACATCCGGGCGTAATAGTGAGTGGCTGAAAGAAGCTCCGGCGCAAAAATTAGAACGTCGCCGGAACTCGCACCAGCTAGAAATCCCAGCATGGAACGAGTCCATAGCTCCTTGAAATGCTCAAGATAGTTAACCTGGCCGTGAGCCTGAAAAGGGCGCAAACTCGTGTTGGAGTCGATCGGCACCTGCATGCAGCCCGGGCTTGCGATGCGACCGTGGACAAACCCGATGCGCGCAAAAATCGGTTCCATGAACGCCACTTTCTCATCCCAGTTTCCGTAGACGAGTTCCTGGCCGCAGTAGTAGTGGCTAAAGTCGCCATTGAATCGAACCTCGGGAAACTTCATTGCAATGTTTGCCGTGCGCCAGATGTCTTGCGTAATTGTGGCGCGATGCGTCTCGATGAAGATGGGTAGCCGATGTTTTTCAGATGCCGTGAGAATTGCCTCGACGAGACAGAACACTTCGTGGTCGCTTTCTAATCCCCAACCAGCATGAACCGTTAGGCAGACATCGCCACGCGAACAATGTTTGGCCGCAATCGCATCGGCCTCACGAGGACTGTTGATTCGGTCGAGCCCACAGTAAGGAAGCAGCGCCTCAGCCGGTGCTGGCGCATCCGTCGTCAGTTGAACACCCTCAAATGCATCCGCCAATAGCCGCTGATAACGAGCCGAACCTTCAAGGCCTGGCCAGAGGCTATTACTGGGCAAATCGGTCAGATTGTCTAGATTCAGGTAGACCCGAAGCTTAGGCGCATCCACCGATCCGTCGTTGAGAAATCCAGAACGAGAGCTCATGCGCATCTTTAGTTAAAACTCGTCAAACGCAATCTGATGAGGTGGGACGCCCAAACTGTCGAGCATCTTGGTGCAAGCCTTGATCATCATCGGAGGGCCACACAAATAGTACTCAATCGTAGTCGGAGTGGGGTGGGACCGGAGATAGTTATCGAAAACGACTTCATGGATAAAGCCAACCTGACCTTTCCATTCATCCTCGGGCAGAGGCGACGAAAGCGCGGGATAAAAACTGAAGTTGTGGTGCGAGTTTGCAAAGTTGCTGAAGTAGTCGGTATAGAACAGCTCCTGTTTCGATCGTGCGCCATACCAGAAGCTGATTTTGCGTGCGGTTCGCTCTGTTTCCAGCAAATGCGTCAGATGTGCCCGGAGTGGCGCCATGCCGGCGCCGCCGCCGATGTAGACCATCTCACGCTGCGTGGGCTTGATGTGAAAGTCGCCAAAGGGCCCGATTGCGGAGATGCAGTCGCCAGGTTTGAGGCTGAAGAGATAGCTGGAACCTGCCCCCGGTGTACAATCCTGTCCCGGAGGCGGCGTCGCGATGCGAACATTGAGCCGCAGCGTGGACTCCGTTTTAAGATTGCTGGCTAGAGAATAATTATTGCGCCGGGAGGCATCCGCATTGCTGGCAACAAGATCGAATAGATGATGGTTCCTCCACACCGAGGCAAATGGCTCAGGGATGTCAAAAGTGCTAAAGGGGATCTCACCATAGGCCGGAATCTCAAACTGCAGATAATCTCCCGGAGTAAATGTGATGGGCCTGCCGGCGTTTACCGGTACAAGAATGAGTTCCTTAATGAAGGTAGCAACATTACAATTGCTCACCACGCGAAACTCCGTAGTTTGTGGCGCCCGTGCGCCGGCGCCACCTGGGTGCACAATATGGATCCGGATTCTAGCGTCGCGTTCTTCCACAGGATAAGTCGCCAATCCGCGGCAGATCGGTACGCGCGCAGGGGAGCCATCAATGAGGTTAAAGCGTCCATTATGCTTGGGACACTCTATCATATTTCCGATAATCAGACCTCCGGCCAGATGAGTGTTTCCGTGAGTACAAATTCCATCTGTGGCGTACAGCTGCCCATCGCGCGTGCGATAGAGAGCATAAGTCTTTCGACCATAATCAACGCGGAGAACATCTCCGTGCTTCAGCTCCGCTGCCGCACATGCATCAAGCCAACCGTCGGCGTCCTGTTTAAGTTCAGAAGAGCGAGTGTCTTGGCATAGGCGGGACCTTTGTTCCGGAAGACGGCGCTTCACATGATATGACGGATCTTTGACTTGTCTGGTGACGGTAGAGATGATTTCGCGCCAAGCCGCAAAAAGGCTTGGGTAGGTGGGCGGACAGTCATCCTTTACGGCAGCATGGAGCAATGGCAGTGAGTGATATGGAACAAGCGGAAACATGTGATGCTCGATGTGGTAATTCATGTTCCAGTAAAGGAACCGATTCACACTGCACATCGACACCGTGCGGCAGTTTAGACGGTGGTCGAGAACATTCTCGGCAAGACCGGCGTGCTGTGTGAGGCCATAAACTACCAGGAGCCATGTACCGAAGAGATTGGGCAGGCCGATGAAGAGTAACGGCAGAAGGCTGCGGGTATAGATGGCAATGCCGATCACGGTCGCATAGATCGAGATGTAGACTTTCGCTCGTAGATACACCTTTGAATATTCGGGCTCAGGGATGTAGGTTTTTTCTTCCGGGGACATGCGGCCACTGCAGTGGAGCAGAACATGATGAAAATATTTTGGGTACCCCTTCAGGTTGAAAAAAGACATCACGATGCCCCTGATGTCTGGCGGCCGCGGAACAGCAATTTCCGGGTCGCGACCCACAATTAGCGTGTCGCTATGATGACGCGTGTGACTCCAGCGCCACACAGTGGACTCGCGCATCACCATGAACGACGCGATCTCATAGAGAATGCTGTTCATCCAGTCGGACTTGAAGGCAGTACCGTGTCCAGACTCGTGCCAGCGTGAGTCGGAAGTTGAGGCATACAGGACGCAGTAGGCCAAATAGGGAACAATGGCCCAGAGCGTGTGCCGGAGCGCATATGTAGCTAGTGCACACGACAGGATGAGAGCAAACCACAGTATGGTGTCTCGAATCGCCGGTGCATCACTACGCTCTAGGAGGTCACGCATCGTCTTGCGGGGCACAGGGCACTGATACCAATCCGCTTCAGCGAGCCCCTTCTCTATAGCACGAGTCGAATTTACGCCCGTAAGACTGTAGTCAAACTCTTGTGGTGGGTTAAAGGCGGAAGCAGTGTTACTACTCATGGTCATTCACCTTTTAGTGAGGTGTTGTCGCAGCATCAAGTTTCAGTTGCGAGCAATTCCATGAGCCCAGTTCGCTGGGCGCTGTCAACGGGCCCAATACAGGAGCGAAGTGTGTTGTCGCTACAACGCTCATCTCACGCGCGCTCAATACAGCCAAAAGCATAGGTCGTCATCTCTTTTCTCGGGGCGCCGGGACGCAAAATGATGTCACCAAGATGGGGGCGATTGGCTCCATCTGGATACCCTTCGCACTCAAGGCAAATGCCTGCATACTGCGGATAGGCATCGCCGGACTTGCCAGTCAATGAAGCATCAAGAGCGGCCCCTGTATAGAGCTGAAGATGGGTAGCGGTAGTAGAAATTTCCAGCGTCCTGCCGCTCTCAGGATGTACAAGCCGAGCAGCCCGCACCTGTTCGCCTGATCCAATCCTCGCGTCTTTGCGGATGACATATAGATCTCCGTGGTTTCGAAACAGACCCGGAATGACCTCACGCAAGGTCCTCGGACACCGAAGATCATTGTTGTCCCCCACCGCAACTGCCTCGCCGAGAAGAGTCATGAACTCGTCGGCCGCAATGAACTCGTCTGCATAAATCTGGAGTTCATGGTCTGCGATCGAGCCGGAGCCTTCTCCTGCCAAATTGAAATAGTGATGCAGGGTAAGGCTGAACGGCGTCGGTTCATCTGCGCCACCGCAAGTTTCCACCAACAGCGCGTTGTCTCGCGTAATTGTGTATGTCACCGTCACGTCCACCGTGCCCGGATACCCTTCCTCGAGGTGTGGGCTCCGGTACATCAATTGCAGCGACGGCTCCCCGTTTACCCTCTCCACAGGAGTGGCTGCCCATACTCGTTTGTCGAATCCTCTTTTTCCACCGTGGAGGTGATTTGGGGGGTTATTGGGGAAGAGTTCGTACAACTCTCCATCGAGACGGAAGCTGGCGTTCGAGACTCGCCCTGCAACTCGACCCACCACGCAACCGAAATAGGCCGAATGACTTAAGTAAGCGGCGAGATTGTCGAAGCCCAAGACAACATCCGCCAAATCGCCCTCGCGATCCGGCACCAGAAGTCGCGTAACAGTTGCACCGTATGTGATGATTTCGAGTGTTAACCCACTTGCGCCGCGGAGC
>JASIJW010000042.1:0-2920 GCA_030050035.1 Acidobacteriaceae bacterium
TCTTTTGCGTGAGAGATTTTCACCGGACAAGGCCGAAATTATCTGTGTTCATCAGCTCATACCAGAATTGGCCGAGTCCGTGAGCCAGGCCCAAGGCGCAATCTTCCTTGATGCAGGACAAATAGGGGAGCCGGGAGAGATCTGTCAGGCGCGCATCGCTCAAGGGACAAATGTCTTATTTAGCACACACATGCTGACCCCGGCGCAACTGATGGCGTTAAGCCATGTGCTATATGGAAACAGTTCGGACGCATATGAGGTTTCGGTCACCGGCGAATCGTTTGCACACGGCGAACAGCTTTCACGCAAAGTGAAAAGTGCTCTGCCACAACTGATCGAAGTTATCGATCGCGTCGCGCAACAGATCTGCGGCACGCAGCCATGTTCAAGAACCGCAATCGTGTGACCCGCCAGGCCGAGCTGGACTCCGCACCAATTACGCCGGCTCCGACAATCAATATCTTCATATTCTGTCTCGCCCCCATAGAGCCGGGAATAATAAGGGCGCAGGCCGGCCACACTACTGGATCCCAATCTCCGCCAGCACTTTCGGCTTCGACTCTTGGACGGCCAGCAAGTTATGGCAGGCGGCGCAATCTTGAGTGATGCTCTTACCGTCTTTGGACACATGATCGCCGTCATGGCAACGGAAACAGCCGGGGTAATCCTGATGACCGATGTTGTTTGGATGCGTTCCCCAGGTCACGTTCATAAATGGGAAAACGTTCTCGCTCCAGAGCAGAAAGAGTTCGTCCCCGGCGGCTTTCACCTGCGCTCCGTTTGCGCTAATCACTGCAGGATAGCTCGACCAGTAAAACGCCGCGAGCTGCTGCGGAATTTTTACGCGCGCATCCGCCTCGCTTGCATAGGTCGCTTTGAGCAGCGCTAGCCCCTGCTTGTGCACAAACGGAAGCGCTGGGCTGATTGCGCCGTCTGCCATGGCGCGATTGATCGCCTCTTCGGGCGTGACAAAAGTGTGCGCGGCGCGGTTATGACAGTCGATGCAATCCATTGTGCGGCGCTCGCCATTAGGCGTGGCGCCGTTAAGGGCTGACGAGACATACGTGGTCGTAGTTCCGTCCGGGTTTGTTCGCTGCACCCATGGAATCGTCGTCCGCGCCGGATCGGCGTCGATGTATTCGATGTGGCCGAGGTGTACGCCGTGAATGCCGGTGAGATGCGAGAGGGAGTCTTCGCCGCCAAGGTGCAAAATCAACACCGTCTGTGTCTCCGTATTCATTTCGTCGTCACCGAATTCGGATTTCACCAGCAGTTTGTCACCTTCAAAGCGCGTGGGCGTGTGGCAGGCCTCGCAGGTGTAACGCGCCGGGCGCAAATTGGCAACGGGCGACGGAATCGGCGCGGGGTAATTGGGAATAAACTTCGGCGCGAACGGAGCCACGGGGTGCAGACTGACTTCTACAAGCTGTTTGGTGCCGTTCACTTTGGCGCTGAAGTACGCAGCCGCACCGGAGCCGATGTGGCATTCGACGCAGGCTACATGCGAATGTGGCGAAATCCGGTAAGCCGTGTACTCAGGCTTCATAACGTGGCAGGACTGGCCGCAGAACTCGGGCGAATCCATGTACGCCGCACCCCGATAGCTGGCCGCGGCCACAACTAGAAGATTCACGATCGTGGCTACCAGGACGATGTCAACGCCATGCCGGAAGACCGGATCATTGAAATCGACCCGCGGGAACTCCGCGGGAATTTTCCCGGCTCGCAGCAGCGTATTGCGCCGCAGATAAATACCGATTGGAATGAGCGCCAGGCCAATGATGAACAGTGCCGGCAGAATGAGAAAGAAGATGATGCCCAGGTAGGGATTGTTGCTGACGTGGCGGAAGACAATCTCCACCGTCCAATAGCTGATCATCGTCACGCCAGAAGCGGTGGTGATGGCACCGCCGGCCAGGCTCACCGGATTGTTGCCGAAGTACAGAGCCGGCCTCAGCCAGTTCTGGCGAAATCGTTCGAAGGATGCCACCTTGACCCCCAGGGTAGGTCGAATATCTCTGCCAGTGATGAAAATCCGTCCGCGGACAGAGAGTGTCCGCCGCGGACGGGTTGAGCTTGCCGCCTTCACAGGGCAGGCAAGAGTCCTGTTTGTCTCAGCAGGAGCTTCGGCTTATTTCAGCGTCTTGAAATACTCGGCCACGGCTCTCACCTGCGCATCGCTGAGACCCAAGACCGGCTTCATCTTGCCCTTGCCGTTTTTCACCGTCGATACGATCTGATCGACCGTGAGGTTCTTCATGTACGGATCGGAAACTGGCTTGATGCCCATCATCTTCGCCATACCTGGGCTGGGTGTGCCGGTGGCGCCGTGGCAGCTCGCGCACCTGGCCTTGTAAATGGCGTCGCCGGAGGATTGGGCAAAGCCGGTGATGCCGACCATGCAGATGACCAGCGCGAGAACTGCGTGATCCCTAAAATTTCTTGTCATGTCTGTGACGCTCCTTGAGTTTGGCCCGGGCGGTTCGCACCTGTGCCGTTCCGAGTTGTTTTACGACCGGAATTTTCAGAATTCATAATGAACCCCGAGGAGCACATTATTGGCGTGAAAATTGCGTGCCGCCGTTTCCCCGGTCGGGGAGATGGTCATGCCTGTCTGCAGGCCGGCGAGCGAGTTGCAGGGCACGACCGTTACGGGATTGCCAGGCGTTGGGTTGGAGGTGCTGCAGTACTGCGCACCGGACGGTCCGCCCTCGCCGTAACCATAGAAGTTGTACTCCGCCTTCCACGTCCAGCCGTTGCGATATAACCAGGCAAAGCTTATGAATGGCGATTGATACGTGGAGTTGAGTGAACCGTTGACCGCTCGCGCGTCGTTGAAAAACTGGCTGCCGTTCACCGCGCTAATGCGATAGCCGATATTGGACTGCAGCCGCTTGTTGGGTGACAGGGTGACGGCAGC
>JASIJW010000315.1:0-4662 GCA_030050035.1 Acidobacteriaceae bacterium
CTAAGAGACTGAGGGACTAAGGGACTAAGGTTCGAGAATCAATGGAGCGTGATCGGAGAACAGAGAACAGAGAACAGGGAACAGGGAACAGGGAACAGGGAACAGGGAACAGGGAACAGGGAACAGGGAACAGGGAACAGGGAACAGAGAACAGAGAACAGAGAACAGAGAACAGAGAACAGAGAACAGAGAACAGAGAACAGAGAACAGAGAACAGAGAACAGAGAACAGAGAACAGAACAAGTGCTCGGAGAGGGCAGTTTGAAGGCGCAGTGGAAAATTAGCGCCGAAATACAAAACCACGCAAAACAGCAGCGCGCTACAACAGCGAGCTTGCTGTTCCCTGTTCCCTATTCCCTGTTTTTTTCAGCTCAGCAAAATCGGAATCGCCGGCCCTTCGACGAGCGGCTTGGTGACCTGATTCTCGCCCTTCACGTAGGCAATTTTGCCCGCGTCAATCTCTTCCTGGGCGATGCGGCACGCTTTCTGGGAGCGCGTCGCGACAAGCGCATGGGAGCCGTTCTGCAACTGGCGGGCCCGCCGCGCCGCGACTAGAACCTTGCGGTAATTCGAGTCGAAGCTGGTCTCAATCGTCATCGGGGTCATCTCCAAACGGAAGCTGCTGCTGGCCGGAAGGTCCAATGATGCCGAACGCCTCCAGCACAGGCTTGAGCCGCTCCTGGGAGTTCGATTGCAGACAGGCAGCGGCGACCTCCAACACCCTTCGCGAGCGGTAGGCGATGGCCTCGCCGTTGCGATAAAAACGCTCGGCCAGCACAATGGCTTCCAATTGTGCGACCGCGCGGTCAAGGATGTCGTTGACCAAAATATAGCTATACTCGCGATAATTCTCAATCTCTTTGCTGGCCTCGCGCAGCCGCCGGAAGACTTCTTCCTCGTTCACTACGCCCTCGGCGCGGCTGCGGTTGCGCAGCCGGGTGCGCAGCACCGTGGGGTTCGGCGGCAACACGAAGATACCCACAGCCTCCGGTAGACGCGACCGCATCTGCGCAGCGCCCTGGACATCGATATCGAGCAGGAGGTCGTGGCCGGCCAGCCGCGCCTCATCGAGCGACGATTTGGCTGTCCCGTAGAGGTTTCCAAACACCTCCGCCCATTCCAGGAACAATCCTGCCTCAATCATGCGCTCGAATTCTTCGCGGGTGGTGAAGTGGTACTCGCGCCCGTCTTCTTCGCTGCCGCGCGGGGCGCGGGTCGTCCAGGAGACGGCGAAATCGATGCCGATTACCTGCTTGCGCAGCTCGCTGACCAGCGTGCTCTTGCCAGAACCTGAGGGAGCCGAAATGATAAAGAGAATTCCCGCCACTTTTTTGTTCTTGTCCTTGTATTAAGCTTATGGCATTGAGCTTAACCGGCCTGGGTTACTCCACGTTCTGTATCTGCTCGCGAGCCTTTTCAATTTCGGCTTTCATGGCCAGGCCCAGCTCGGTAACGCGCGTCCCCTTGCCGCCCAGCCCCCCGGTCTTTGAAAGCAGCGTGTTGGCTTCGCGGTTCATCTCCTGCAGCAGAAAATCCAGCTTCTTGCCCACTTCGCCGCCGGCATCCAGCAACTCGCGAAAATGCCCAATGTGCGTGCCCATGCGCGCCAGCTCTTCAGAAACATCGCTGCGGTCTACCAGCACGGCAACCTCCTCGAGCAGGCGCTGCCGGTTGAACTCCGGCCCCGTGGCCGCCGCGAGCCGCTGCGTCAGCCGCTCCTGATATCGCTGCTCGACCTCCGGAATCAGCTCCGCCACGCCGGCGCTGGCCTCAGCAAGCCGCGTCATAATGTCCAGCAGGATGGCCTCGAGCGCATTGCCCTCTCGCGCGCGCATAATCTTTAGCTGATCGAGCAGCAGCGGAATCTGCTCCAGCACGCTGGCCGCAAGGCCGCTCAGGTCGTCGTCGCTCCGGTTCTCCGGTTGCAGCGCTCCGGGCAGCCGGAAAACCGCGTTCAGGTCCGGTTCGCCTCTCAGGCCGTGCTCGGAACGCGCTGCAGTAAATGAGGCAAGGTACGCCGCAACCAGTTCCCGGTTGTAGCCGCCCTTCTGCTGCGCCGCGCGATCAATGGAGAGCGACAGCTCGACATGTCCGCGGACAAGATTTTCCTTGAGAATGCGGCGTAGTTCCATCTCCAGCGCGTCCAGACCATTGGGGAGCCGGAACTGCAGATCGAGAAAGCGATGGTTTACGCTCTTGATGGTGAGCGTGTAGCTGAGCTGGTTCTGCTCGCCGCGGAGCGGCGCACGCGCCTGCACACGCGCGTAGCCTGTCATCGAAGAGATGGCCATTCGTTCTATTCCTCGGCCCGGAAAGCAAGGGCAGGATCGCAGGCCTCGGCCTGAATTGTGGACGGAGCCGGCGCCATTGGGTCGATCTGCGGTTCCGGCATGTCAATGAACTGGAGTTGATACAGCTTCTGGTACGTAGGGGAATTGGCAAGCAGCTCTTCGTGAGGGGCGATAGCGGTAATGCGCCCACCTTCAAGCACAGCGATGCGATTGGCGCGCCGAATCGTCGACAGCCGGTGCGCAATCACGATCACGGTCCGGCCCTGCATCAGGTTCGCCAGCGCCGCTTGCACCAGCGATTCGCTCTCCGCATCGAGCGCCGACGTCGCCTCGTCGAGAATAAGGATGGGCGAGTTCTTCAGGATGGCGCGCGCGATGGCGATGCGCTGCCGCTCGCCGCCCGAAAGCCGGAAGCCTTTTTCGCCGACGATCGTGTCGTAGCCCTGCGGCATGCGCAGGATGAAATTGTGGGCCAGTGCATTGCGTGCGGCCTCTTCAATCAGCGCGGGCCTGGTCTCCGGCTGGCCGTAGGCGATGTTGTTGCGCACTGTGTCGTTGAACAGAATCGTTTCCTGCGTCACCTGTGCAATCTGCCGGCGGAGCGAGGCCAGCGTCAGGTCGCGCACGTCCAGCCCGTCGATCATGATGCGCCCTGAAGTCACATCGAAGAAGCGCGGAATCAAATTGACCAGCGTGGACTTGCCCGCGCCGCTTGGCCCCACCACGGCCAGCACTTCGCCCGTCCGCACTTCGAGATCGACATTATGCAGAATCTGCTGCTCGCCGTCGGAATTGGCGTAGGAAAAACCGACATCCTCAAATTTGACCGAATTCCGGAACTGGCCGAAGTTAACTGCGCGCGGGCGCTCTACAACGTCGTCTTTGGTGTCGAAGTAGCCGAAGATGGATGATGATGCGCCCATCGCCTGTTGAAAACTGTTGTAGTAAGTGGCAAAGCGCCGAATCGGGTCGTACAGCTTGAAGAGCAGAATGATGAACGTGCCAAACGCGCCAATCGTCATGTGGCCGCTCTTGATTGCATCGCGCCCGATCCAAAGCAGCGCCGCAATGGCGATCGCGCCAATCGTATCCATCAGCGGCGAACTGATGGATTGGACCCGGATGCTGCGCAGGTTGGCGCGGAACAGCCGCCGCGCTGCCGTCTTAAATCGCAGAATCTCCCACAGCTCCGTGTTGAACGCTTTCACGATCCGGTTGCCGGTTACCGTTTCGTGCAAAATGTTCTGGATTTCAGCCAGCTTGTCCTGGCTTGAGCGGGTGCGGTGCCGCACCTCGCGGCCAATCTTGCGCGCCGAGGTGACCACCACGGGAATGAACAGCAGCAGCGCCCAGCTTAGATATCCGCCCAGCTTGACGACAAACACAATGGCGATCAGGAAGGTGAAGAACTGCTGCAGGAAATCGCCGATTACCGAGCTGACTGCAACCTGTACGCGGTCCACATCGTTGACGAGAGTAGAAAGAATGCTGCCTGTCGAATGCCGATGAAAAAAGCTGGAGGAACGGCGCAGCGTAGCCTCATAAAGCTTGTTGCGCAGATCGGTAATCGTTCCAAAGCCTGCATAATTGACCAGGTATGTGCCCAGATAATCGCCAATACCCTTCAGCACCGTAGACACGACCAGCGCATAAGCTACCACGACCCAGGCGTTATGCAGATGCATGAAGCGCGGAATGACCATCCGCAGGTCAAAGTGCCATCGCGAATGCGGGTCGCCGAGTATGATGGGCCCCTCGGGAGCATCTGGCGCAAGAACGCGGTCAAAAATCGGCTGAAAGAGCAGAACCCGAAAGTTGTCGAGCAGGCCCACCGCCGCCAGCAGCAACACGCCCAGTATCCATTGCAATGTGTAGGGCAGACCGTAGCGCAGAAGGCGGAGAAAATACTTCATGAATGACCCGCCGCCGGCGCTTCAGCCTTCCGGGATGTTGCGGAAAGCGCCATCTAAATATTGTAATGGCCGAGTGAACCCGACCGTAACCAGCAGGTCTTGGCGCACTTTGCGCACCGTTTTTCTCGACCGCGACGGCGTCCTGAACGAAAAAGCGCCGGAGGGCGACTACGTCACCAGTTGGGAGCAATTCCGCGTCCTGCCCGGCGTCCCGCGGGCCATCGCGCGCCTCAACCGCGCGGGAATGCGCGTCATCGTAGTGACCAACCAACGAGGCATCGCCCGCGGGCTCTATACGCTAGAAGATGTCGACGCCATGCACGCCCATTTTGCCGAGTTGCTCGCGCAGCACGGCGCCCACGTGGACGCATTCCTGATCTGCCCGCACGAGGAAGGGGAGTGCAACTGCCGCAAGCCGCTCACCGGTCTTTTCGATGAGGCCGTAAAGCGCTTTCCCG
>JASIJW010000316.1:0-11740 GCA_030050035.1 Acidobacteriaceae bacterium
TTCCGGCTGACGAGCGCTCCGGGGAATGGCGTGCAAATTGAGGTGCGGGTTCCGCGGCATCGTTAGGTTTGTGCAGCGACTGCTGCTGATCCAGATCGCGTTCAGACCGCAAATAAAGCAGCCCGAGCCAGTTGGCCCGGGCCGCTTAAGTAAGTCTGTTGCTTAGAACGTAAATTTCAACGCGCCCTGCATCACACGCGGAGCTTCGATGCCCGTGCCGGAAATCTGGCCGAAGTTGCCCCAGGTAAGCGTGGTGCCCGGGTTGCCAAACGAGGGGTGGTTGAAGACGTTGAAGAACTCCCACCGGAACTGGACGCCATACCTCTCGGCGACCTTGAAGTTCTTGTCGATGCCGGCATCGCCCCAGGTTGCATGCGGACCCCTCATGATGTTCTTGCCGCTGTCGCCGAAGGTGCCCACAGCGTTGGGGGTGAATGCGTTGGTGTTGAAGTACTCATTTAGCCAATGCGAGCGCGATCCCTGCTTGATGTTGAGAGCTTGCCCTGACACAGAATCGCCGCGATCCTCGCCCTGGTCGGAGAAGGAGTTGTTGCTGCCATTGGCGCCGCCGCCAATGGTGAGGCCGGAGCCGGAGATCCAGTTGTAGATGCCGCTGATTTCCCAGGTTCCGAGCAACTCGTCGATCAGCAGACCGTGCCCGCGCAGTACAGGGCTGGTGTAAACGAAGTTGCTTACCCAGTTGACGGGGAAATTCTGCGACGAGATGCCGCGGCTCCAGCCGAGATTGAACGGGTCGCCGACCGCGTTGTAGCCGAAGCTGATGTTCGACGACGACGTATCGTCGATAGCCTTCGACAAGGTCAGGTTCGATTGGAATTGCAGACCATGGGACTGTTTCCATTCGCCGGTCAATTGCAGGCTGTTGTAGCTGGCGGTGCCAGGGCTGATCATGTCGAGAATGGAACCGGCGAAAGCTGGCGCCAAGCCGCGGTTGCCGTTATTGGCATTCCCTGCGCCGTAAAAGATGCCGGGGTTTTCGTCGAGGATTGTCGATTGGTGATAGGTTTCGGTGCCCACATAGGCAATGCGCGCGACCATATTTGACCTGAAGCCCTGCTCCACTGAGACGTTCCAGGCTTGCGTGACGCCCAGTTTGAAGTTGGGCGAGATGGTTGCCGGAACCGACAGGCCGGAGGCAAACGTGGCACTGGCCGATGGCTTATATGTGGCCGAAGCGAACGGCGGGAACGGGCTCTTGTCGCCCGTGCCGCTGAAGGTGGACCAGGGATTGTTGAAGTCCAGTGGAGTGCTGGATGAGCCTTGCGGCGTGAACGTTGGGGCGAACGGCGCGTTGTCCACGGTGTGGTTGTAGGTGGAATAGATCATGGGTTGCGTAAACAAGCCGAAGCCGGCGTGAAACGAGGTCTTGGGCAGTCCCCTGGGCTGCCAGGCGATGCCCAGGCGAGGCTCCCAGTAGCCGTAGGTCGTGTCCATTAGACCAGCGCCGATTCCTGCATCGCCCGGGAAGACGAGTCCCTTGGGCGCGTTGGGATAGACGGAGCTTTGCTGGCCGGGAACCCAGGCTGCTGCGCGTCCGGCGGTGACTTGCGGAGGAATATTTGGGTCCCAGCGCAGGCCGAGAGTGAGGTTGAAATTGGGACGCAGCCGGAAGAGATCCTGCCCGTAGAATCCGGGCTGCCAGCCGGAGACAGGAGCCACCTCGCCGGCTCCCTGCGTGAATTTATAAAGATCGCCCACGAGGTAATCGGCGAGACCGTTGCCCGTGTAGCTTCCGTTCCAGTCGAGCTCGGGTTCGGTCGGATACTGCGTGTATTCTTCGGCAAACTGGTGCTGAAGATTCATGCCGAACTGGATGGTGTGCCGGCCGATGGTCTTGGTGAAATTATCGTAGAGACCGTAGGTGGTCCGCTCTTCCTGCGATGGCTCGTACCAGCCGCTTTCGAAGCCGCCGCTATCGACCTCGAAGCCTTCGAGGTAGCAGGTTCCAGGCAGCTCCGTGATGTTGATATAGCTTGACCAGCAGAAGGGCTTGTTTTCAGCAGTGAGTGCAGCAGAGCCGTTATGCGCAGCCATCTGCGTCCAGAAGACCGACGCCACGTTCACCATCGTCGGACTGATGGTCCAGGTGTGGTTCAGGGTCTCGTTGAAGTACTGCATCTTCTCGGCAAACGTGTACTGCCAGGTGGCCAGGGGCAGCATCGACAGCACGTTACCGGGTGTGTCGCCTGAAGGCTGGACCAGGTTGTCCACATAGCTGATCAGCGACAACCGCTGCGTAGAGGAGATGTCGTAGTCGAGGCGGCCTGTGCCCTCGTCGTAGTTGTTGACGATGGCTGCGCTGCTGTATTCCACGCAGCCGGCAGCAATCTCCGACGCGGTGCATCCTGTGGTGCTGACACCGGTCTTGCCCACCTGGGGTAGCGCATCCTTCACGATCTGAAGGGCTGTGGCGTTGTAACTGTAGCCTTTAGATGTGTCGAGCTGGTTTGCCTTGCCACCGATGGTGGTGAATGGACAGACGGCCGATTCTCCACCGGAGCATAGCGCTGAAGAGATGCCACTGAAATCGCCGCTCAACATGGCGCTGGTTGGTGCATAGGTCTGATTTTCGCTCGACGATGCAGCGGAGCGCGTGCCCTGGTAGTTGCCGAAGAAGAACAGACGGTTCTTCAGGATGGGACCGCCGGCAAAGGCTCCGAACTGATTCTGGTGTAACGGATTGATCTGATGGGTCCACCAGTCGCTGGCATCGAATTTGTTATCGCGCAAAAATTCGAAGATTCCACCGTGGAATTCGTTTGTTCCGGACTTTACCTGAATGCTGACCACGGCGCCTGGAGCGAATCCATACATGGCGTTGAAGTTGTTGGTGATGACGGTAAATTCCTGCGTGGCGTCGGCGTTCGGGAACGGGGCAGCGCGCCCGAGGTAGGTATCCATATTGGGAGCGCCATCGAGGATGTAGTAGGTGCTGCCCTGGCGCCCGCCGCTGGCCGCCGCATCGGTTTCATTCGGGAATGAGAAGCCCGATTGCGTGTAGGAATTGCCAAGATTGGCGTTGATGACGCCTGGAGCGAGCCAAACCAGGTTGGATGGATCGCGGCCATTCAACGGCAATTGGCTGACTGACGACTCATTAATCGTCATGCCGAGTTCTGAAGTAGTGGTGTTGATCAGCTCGGCATCGGCCGTGACGCTAACCGTTTCGCCTGTTGTGCCGACATTCAGGTGGATGTTTTGGGTTGCGGCCTCGTTTGCATGAATGACAATGCCAGATTGTCTGTAATTGGCGAATCCCGACGCTGCGATGGCCAGGGAGTAGTTTCCAGGTTCAACTGGTTGGATCAGGTAAACTCCAGAGCCATTCGATTTCTCGATCTGCTGATAGTTCGTTCCCAGGTTGGTGAGCGTTACTGTCGCGCCGACGATGGCCGCGCCGCTCGGGTCCGTGACCTGGCCCGTCAGGCTGCCGCTTGTCCCTTGACCATAGGCAAGCACGCCTGATCCGGCGAGGGCCACTGCGATAACAAGCACCAGACTGCGCAGACGTTTTGCGCTAATCGATTGCATATCCACCTCCTGAACTGAGCAAAAAGGCGCCGCAGAAACGTCATTACGCGCTATTGAGCTGCGAAACAGCGGAAGAACCAGCTCTCATCCGTTCTCCGCGAATACCGTGATACCCGGCACCGATTCTGCGTTCCTTACTTTTCCTTACTGCCCTGCGGCCCTTTTCCAACAACTGGAAACGCTGTTTTTTGAGCCGGGTCGACTCTACGCCCTCGACAACGGCGAGTGTATCCGCCAAAAGTAGGATCACGGAAAGTTTTGACGAAGGGAATGACAGGACTGACTCTGCAGCAATGGAAGGCCGTCCCGGAGGATATTCTTCAGATCCTTCAGACACAGATGACCGAGGGCGTCATCATCAACGCCCACGCCGCGATCGATGCCTCATCGCTCGTCATGGCGCAGTCGATCCTCGACGATTTCGCATGGTCGTACCTCAAAGTCTGCGCGCTTATCGCGCCGAGGACTGGCGCGGCCAGATCGAGCGTGAATCGGTGCTCGTGAAAATCGATCTTCTCTTCGCCCTCTGCAGGCCGCCGGCGGATTATGCGCCGTTGAACAATTGCGCTTACGATCGCTGCCGATAGCTGAAGGACACACGCCATTTCCCGATCAGAGAATGGCTCTGTTTTGGGCGAGGTTTCAGAGTGCGGAGAATCCTTTCCTGTGTCCTTCAAGAGCTGAAGCTGCCAATTTTGCGGGGAAATTTGGGAGTTTCTTGCTTTAAACTACAGATATTAAATACATTACGACTACTTGGTGGACCAAATCGTGAGCGAACTATTCTCCGCCGCCAAATTTTAATTTACTTGTCGCAGCTGCCCTTATCTTCGGACCTCTTCGGGTATGGTTCCCGAGTAGTCGGCAATCTGGACAAATCGAATTGCCGACAGTATCGGGCAAGACTCGTGGGTTGGTTAGAACGTCCATCACGGATGATAATGCTGCTACGAAGTACGGTCTAACTCTCCGGCCTGGGCCTCCAGAACTTTCAAGTATTGGCGCGATTGAAAGGATGAAACATGCTTCTGCTGTGTGCTCTACTTCTCGGCGTGGTCGCGGGTCTTCGCTCCATGCTTGCTCCGGCGATTGTCAGTTGGTTCGCTCGCAATGGAGTGCTTGCCGTGGCGAATACTCCGCTTGCATTCATGGGATATCGGTTCACTCCCATTATCCTCACTGTATTTGCCGTCGGAGAACTGATTGCCGACAAGCTGCCCAGGACGCCCAGCCGCAAAGCGCCGCTAGGGTTCATCGCTCGCATTTTGACTGGTGCACTGTCGGGTGCGACCGTCGGAGCAGCCGGTCATTCACCGGTGGCAGGCCTAATTCTTGGCGTCATCGGAGCGGTTGTTGGAACCTTCGGAGGCGCGGCAGCTCGCGCAAAACTCGCTGCAGCCTTTGGGCGTGATCTGCCCGCTGCCCTTCTTGAAGACGTTGTTGGGATAACGATTGCTGTGTTGTCCCTGATGGCAGTCAGGTGAAACGCAGCCTGTTCCCTGTTTCTCCTGCATGTGCGCAGCTTGTCGTTAAGATCCAGAGCCGACCTTGATCGCTCACGAGAAGCCCATTTATGTATGAGCAGGTCACTGCCGTCAAGTTTTTTCTTTAAGGGCGAGCTTCACAGTTTCGTCTCACGGACAATCTGCTTGGAAGACTCCTTCTTCCGAAGTTAGTGGTTGTCAACGCTGGGCTACCAGAAGCCGGTATTTTAGAGCCGAATGGATTTTACAAGTGCGCTAGCGTTGAATTGATTCTCTCCTGAACAATTTACCGTTGAGAAGCTAAGAAGTTGCGAAAACGATATCCAACGTATCCATCGGTGACAATGTAGGTTGCGTCGGCTGGGCTATCGCCGAGTTTCTTGCGTAATTGGCCGATAATCACCCGCAGGTGGCTACGATTCGGGAGCCCGCCGGAGAGGCCGAGTGCAGTATGCAGCCGCGCATGCGAAAGTGCATGACCGGCATGCGACATCAGCATCTTGAGCGTGTCAAATTCAAGCGGCGTCAAATGGATCTCTGTTCCGGATCGCTTGACACAGTGGCACACGGGATCGAGCATCACATCGCCCACTGTGATCGGCACATCGTCTGGCGTTTCGGGAGCATGATAACGGCGGATGGCGGCGCGGATTCTGGCCGTCAACTCGCGAATCTGAAACGGCTTGGTCACGTAGTCATCGGCTCCGGCATTGAGCGCTGCCACTTTGTCGTCTTCACTGTCGCGAACAGTGAGCATAAGAACCGGGAGACGCGTAAAGATCCGCCGGATGCGGATGCATGCGTCGATCCCTCCCAGGCCGGGCATGTTGATGTCAAGCAAAACGGCATCGTAATGTGTAGCTCGCAGGCTGGCCAATGCCTCTTCACCGTTGCTCGCCTCGCCCACCGCGAAGCCGAGAATGCCGAGCGTGGCGCGCAAGCTGCGGCGCAGCGATACATCATCCTCGACGATCAGAACTCTGCCTTGAGGTTCTTCCACCTCGTGTCTCCTTTCGGATTTGTGGGAGCGCCAGGAAAAATGTCGTGCCCGTCCCAGGATTGCTCTCCACCCATACATTGCCACGATGTGCTTCCGCGATTCTCTTCGTGACCGAGAGGCCGATGCCGTTTCCAGGCGCTTTGTACTGTGCATCCGCCGACCGGTAGAAGCGTTGAAAAATGCGCAACGTGTCTTCAGGAGAAATGTAGGAGCCCTCGTTCTGCACACTGAATACGATTTCGGAATCCGTAGATGTGGTATGCAGTGTGATTGGCGATGCTGCGCGGGCATATTTTGCAGCGTTGTCGACCACTTGAAAGAGAGCCATCTCCAGGAGTTGGCGGTCTGCCCATACAAAGCCCAGCTTGGCATCTGAGGAAAGACGCAGGGGATGATTGTCGAGGACGGAATCGAACGACTCGCGGCAGTCGTCAAGAAAGTTGCTGAGTTCGATCTTCTCGTAATTAACCTTCAGAGTAGTCTCCGCGAGTTTAGCCATCCGCAGCACCTTACCTGTCAACTCCGCCAGACGCGAGGCCTCGCTCTCAATCAGAAAGGCGAGTTCCTTTTCTGTTTTTCCCAGCTTCTGAATCTCAAGCAGCCCGGAGCTAGCGGTCTGGATGGTGGCCAAAGGAGTTTTAAACGCATGAGCGAGGCCATCGAGAATCGCAGACCTGAGCTGCTCGCCGCGCCGCGAAGCTTCTGCGTTGCTCTCGGCAACGAATGAGTGCGCTCGCTCCAGAGCAAGCGCCGCCAAAGACGCGATGGCGTCCACGGATTTGCTGTCCAGATAACTATCACGCGAAGAAGCGGCAATATAGAGTGCCCCCACCGGCCGGGTTCCAAGGCGCAGCACGCGCTTGAAGCGACGTGCGATGAGATCCGTTTCGGGAGCATCGTTAAAGTAGGTCGCGCGAATCTCGTTTTCGGGGATAATTTCGCTTCCCGCCTTGTCCATTCGTGGCCTGCGCGCGTCCCAAATTGCCACATCATCCGCCATGAAGGTGTCACGAATAAGACTCGCAAGCTGCGTGCCAATCTCCTGGCTCCGATCCATCATGATGATGTCGCGGCTCGTCAGGTACAGCCGCTCCAGTCTTGTTCGCTCGTGATCGGCAGCCGACGTCTGACTGCGTAAGCGATTGGCAAATCGGCTGACAAATAGCGTGATCAGAAGGAAGATCGCCGACGAGATCCAATCCTGCGGATTCTCTTCATACAAGGAAAAGATTGGTGGGAAAAAGAAGTAGTCCAGCCCAGCGACGGCGCCGACTGACGCAACCGCAGCTTCGATGAAACCCCATCGAAAGGCGATCAGCATGACTACGAGAAGATCGACCAATCCCGCGGTAAGCGGTCTGAGATGCAGTCGATAGCTGACTGCTGCGATCAGAACCAGGATGGGCACAGTTGCCGCGCTGCGAAGGAGGCGCTTGGCGCCGGACATACATGTTTTTCCTGATATTCCACGATACGCCGCAACCCGTAAGGATTCGGTAATGATGGGTTGTCCTTCGCGCCGTCGTTTTCTAAGTCTTGTCCGGAGATGCCGGATTTTCAAAAGTTGCAAAGAAACCGTAAACGATTCGCAATCGTTAGCGAGTCGTAACGGGTTCAGGCATTGAATCATCTGTGCCAGGCATGCCTGGCTATTGGGAGGTTTCACAGTGAAGGGCACGGTGAAGATCGCGCTTGCCAGCCAAGCCAACGTATCGCCCCTGACGGCGCACACGATCATGGTTTTGCAATTGGAAAGATTCATAATTCTCGCCAGTGAGGCGTCACAAAGGCCGGCCGGACACGGTTTGGCGTCGCGCCGGCCATCATGGCTCCAAGCCGGCTTTGCCGTTGGCGCTTTGCTCGCCTTGCTGACGCTGTTTGCCTTGGTAGCACCTCCGGCACGTGCACAGTCGACCTTTGGAAGTATTCGCGGATCCGTCCAGGACGTCTCCGGCGCAGCGATTCCAGGCGCGCAGGTCACATTGCATAGCATTGACGAAAATACCGATCGCACGGTGGAGTCGGACGATGCAGGAAATTACGTTCTCGAGAACGTGGAGGCAGGAAAGTACACGCTTCACGCCAAGCACACAGGATTCGCCGACGCACAGGTCGATGGAATTTTGCTTGACGCCCGGCAAGATCTTCGTTTTGACATGAAGATGCCCGTGGCTTCGCAATCGACAACCGTCGAAGTCACCGCATCCGGTGCCGAGATTAACACTGAGAACGCGACTGTCGGCGACTTAAAAAACACGCAACAGATTGGCGAGCTGCCGCTGAATTCGCGCGCGGCAACAACCAGCCCCATCGCCGCGCTGGCAACTTCAGCCAATGTGCAGCAAGACAGCGAGGGCAACTTCGCCATCGGTGGCGCAACATCCAATATGGTCGGCTTGTCGGTTGACGGCATCTCGACCGTGAATGTGTGGACGAGTGGCGTTTCATTGGCAGCGGGCGCAGCCGGCGCCAACCCCTATCCCTCGTCCGAAGGCATTTCAGAGCTCAAGGTTACAGCCTTCAATAACAATGCCGAGTTTTCGCAGGTGGCCGACGTCACTTTCACGACCAAGGCCGGCACGAATGCGTATCACGGCAGCCTGTTTGAGTACCTGCAAAATGACGCGCTTAATGCCGGCGCGTATAACTTTCCTGTCAAGGCGCCCGAGCGGTTCAATACCTTCGGCGGCAGCCTGGGCGGCCCGCTTTCCGTACACCATCTCTACGACGGACACAACAAGACGTTTTTCTTTTTCGACTACGAGGGCAATCGCAGGAGCACTGCGGAACCTGAGCAATATGCAGTCCCGACCGCTGCAGAACGCCAAGGGGACCTGAGCGCTCTCGAAGCGACGAATCCTTCTGAGATTCCTGCCGACCCGGGCAATCCGAATTGCCCCCAGTCGCCAACCGTCGGGTGCCTCATCAATCCCGCCACCGGATCGTTGGCGACGGGGCAGCCTTTCCCCAACTATCAGATCACCTCTTCTCTCAACCAGTCTTCGGTGACATTGCTGAATGATTACTATCCGCTACCCAATGCGAACCTGGGAGGCGGACTTAACTACGAGACACTGGTTCCGACCCCCTCCAGCACTAACGGGCTCGACGGGCGCATCGACTACGTGATCAACCCGAAGCAGCAAGTGTTTGCCCGCTTCAACTGGAAGAACCTGCTTGTTAATGTAGTTAATCCCCTGTTGCCCAATGATGTGGATACGGAGCACGACCGCAGTTTCCTGGTGTCGCACAACTACGAGATCACCAACAACATGGTGAATGAGTTGCGCTTCGGATTCACGCATTCGATTCTCGCTCCGTATTTTTCGATCGAGGGCGCGGCGGCAATTTCGCAGCTCGGGCTGCAAGGCGTGAATGTTTCGCATCATCCAACGGACGGCGGTTTCCCCAGCATCGTCTTCTCTGACGGCACCAACTTCACACCTATCGGTAGGGATCACGTTGGCCCCACCTACTCCAGCACCAACGAGCTAGCAGACAATCTCACCTACACTCACGGAAAGCACACCGTTCGCGGTGGTGTCGACCTCCGCTGGGCGCGGTTCGCCGTGCCTGAGATAGAAACACCGTCGGATGACTACGGTCTGTTTACGTTCAATCAGGGCATCTTCACGGGCAGCTCGTTTGGGGATTTTCTGCTCGGCTATCCAAACACCACATACTTTGCGGTAACAGGGCCAAGAGACGACGCGGGAGGACCACAGTACGGATTTTATGGACAGGACGAATGGCAGGTGAACAATCACCTTACGCTGAACCTCGGCCTGCGCTGGGAGATCCTTCCGCCATTCGTCGACGCGAACGGCATTCAGGCCAACTTCGATCCCAAGACGAATTCAGTTATCGTCAATCATCGTCTCTACACCAATCTGGGCGGCCCCGTGCTGGCCTTTCTGCAGTCGTTCAATGCTTGTAATGCAGGTCCGGTGGGATGGGCCGCTCCCGCTGACACAGGGTATACTCCGTCGAGCTCGCTGCCCTGCACGAACGTTGTATCCAATGAGCAGGAGGGTCTCCCTCCGGGTTTGCGCCAGACGTATATGCGCAACCTCGATCCGCGCTTGAGCCTTGCCTATCGCCCATTTGGGAACGACAAAACCGTCCTTCGCGCCGGCTTTGGCATCTTCACGGTCACCGCGCTCGGTCAACTGCAGAACAACAACGAAAGCAATCCCCAGGCGTCGGTCTATACCTATACCAACATGAACGCCAACGGCACGCCGTCGTTCCAGTTTCCGGATGTGGCGCCGCCGGGCATGCTCGGGCAGGCTCCTGTGGGGGGCGGAGAGATCGAACAGGCCACGGATCCGCACTATCGTGACGCCCAGGCGGCGCAATATAACCTCACGGTGGAGCGGGCGCTCACCAACACCACGGCTCTGCGTGTGAGTTATGTCGGTATGGAATCCTATCGGCTGAACGTCACCACGAATCTGAACCAGCAGGTGCCGTCGGGGGTGTCTCCGAACCCGAATCCGATTCCGTTTCCGAACTGGGGAACGATCTTCTCGACGAACAACCTTGGCCATGAAACCTATCAGGCCATTGAAGTGCAAGCCACGCAGAGAACCTCCCACGGCCTGACTTATCAGGCGAATTACACGTGGGCACACGATCTGAGCGATGCCCAGGGCGACGCGCCAACCGCCTTCCAGGGCGAGACTCGTTATGGGCTCGCCGATGAGGACCGGTTCAACATCAGTGGCAACCGCGGCAACGTGGTTGGCACGCGGCGCCAGCGCTTTATGCTGACGGGAACCTACGAGCTGCCCTACGGCCAAGGCAGGCGCTGGTCAAGTTCCTCGCGAGTGCTCAATCGCGCACTGGGTGGTTGGAACCTGAACACCATCACACTGCTGGAAACGGGTCCGTTTCTAACTCCGATGATGAGCGTGAGCTTGGATCAGACCAACACAGATCCAGCCGCAGCCGGCGTAACCGTAGTTCGTCCTGACCTGGTTGGTAATCCAATTCCCGCGCACCGCACGAGGGCCGAGTACTTCAACATCAATGCCTTTGCGCCGCCTCCGGCGGGAGCAGGCCGCGTGGGCAACGCCAGCGTTGGCAGCCTGGAGGGTCCGGGAACTGAAGTTGTGAACGCCGGACTGGCAAAGGTTATGGATTTGCACGAAAACACGCACCTTCGCTTTGAAGCAACGTTTACCAACGTGCTGAACCACACCAACCTTGCCCCTCCGGTAACGGACATCAGCAATCCTGCAGCATTTGGCGCGCTCACTACAGCGCAATCGGCAGAGAGTGCCGGAAACCGCACAGGCCAGGTCGCACTACGGGTCGATTTCTAATCACGATTCTGTAACGCGGGGCTCGGCTTACGCCCGGGCCCCGGTCTCGTCCCGGCAAGCCAACCGACAATGCGTTCGTCGAGTCGTTCAATGGCACTTTCCGCGATGAATGCCTCAATGTGCACGGGTTCGAAACGCTGGCCGAAGCGAAACAACTCATCGAAGGTTGGCGGCAGGAATACAATGGGAGTCGTCCTCACAGGGCTCTTAAGGATAGGACGCCAAGTGAATTCGCCAGTGAGTATTCGGCTAGCCGCGTACTTATTGCAACTTAAACCTGTCGAAGACTAACACTGCGCTTGGTACAAAAACTTCGGTCCCCTTACTCGCCGATGAGTGCTAAGCCCTGTTGGCATCATTTAACGGGCCATTTCCCG
>JASIJW010000317.1:0-3632 GCA_030050035.1 Acidobacteriaceae bacterium
CAGTCGGAAATAGAGCTGGCGGCAAAGATCGTACGCGGCCGATCCTGGCCAGTTCTCGGGCAGCAAATCCGTTGGAAAGCTGGGATCGTGTAACACCACACGCCGCCAGGAGTGGATCAGCAGCGTCTCGAGGACGAATGCGGTCTGCGCATCGATTTTGGAACCGCCCTTGCCGTTGGGCGCGTCGAGGATGCGCAGGAGCGGCTCAAAGCGCGCGCTGAATGTTGCATACATTCGCGCCAGGTCATCAAGGTTCCAGCACTCCGCAATCAGCGCGCCACTTTCGAGCGCAGAGATGTCGCTGAGATCGCGCGCTTCGAGCACAATCGCGCTTCCGGCCAGACCCAGGTGATCGAGGATGGCGGCAAGGGCGTCACGGTCGGCGCAGGGGTGCACGGCGATACCGGGCGCAAGCGTTCCAAATCCTTCCCATTCCAACTCGCGCCGCAGCTCTGCACGTTCCGCCACACGATTCCCTGCCCTGCTGAGGATCACCATCGTCCACGCGCCGGGCCAGCGTTGCGGTGGAGGATCGTAAATGCGATGGTGAGCGTTCTCGATGCGATGCAGTCCGGAATCGGTGAGCGAATAGCGGCTCTTGCGTCCAGTGCGCTCGGAAACGAGCCAGCCTTCCTCAGCCAACCGGAAGGTGCTGGTGCGGGCCAGGCGCTCATCTACATGGAATGGCCGAAGCAGCGCGATCAGTTGACTGAGCCAGAGCCCGCGCGTCCGTGGCGCAATCGAGTCGCCAAAGATAGTGACGATAAGCGACTTGGAGCGCGGCGGCTCGGCCTGGAGAAAGCGGCGAATCCAGTTTTGGACAGGCCCATGAATGCTGCGCCGCATGGTAGTTGACTCAACCACTTGCAGGTCTCCCTGAAACTGCGCTCAGCCGGGTTGAACCGGCCGAATACGCATTTTCAATATATTACAAACTAGGTGTTGACAACTTAGTTTATGTATCAGATCATCTAAGACTGCAAAGGAGCCAGAAAGGTCCGATGCAAGTTCCGCTTTCTCAAAGCGCCTCGCGAGAGCTGCCTTCGCGGGAAGTTCGCGGCGAAAAACGCGCCAACGAGGCTTCCTTTCAGACCCGCTTCGAGGCATGCATTACCGCCTCCATCAAAATCGAACCGAAGGACTGGATGCCCGAGGGCTACCGCAAGACGCTGATCCGGCAGATCAGCCAGCACGCCCATTCCGAGATTGTGGGTCAGTTGCCGGAGGCAAACTGGATCACGCGAGCGCCCAGCCTGAAGCGCAAAGCCATATTACTGGCCAAAGTCCAGGATGAAGCCGGCCACGGGCTTTATCTCTACAGCGCGGGAGAGACGCTGGGCACTTCGCGCGAGCAGATGGTTGCGGATCTCCTTTCCGGCAAGGCAAAGTATTCCAGTATTTTCAATTACCCTACGCTGACCTGGGCAGACATAGGCGCGATCGGCTGGCTGGTAGACGGTGCGGCGATTATCAACCAGATTCCGCTGTGCCGGTGCTCCTACGGGCCGTACTCCCGGGCGATGATGCGCATCTGCAAGGAGGAGTCGTTCCATCAGCGCCAGGGGTTCGAGATCATGATGACGCTTGCGCGCGGTACGGCGAGGCAGAAAGCGATGGCGCAAGATGCGCTCGATCGCTGGTGGTGGCCTTCGCTGATGATGTTCGGGCCACCAGATACAGAATCGGCAAACAGCGCGCAATCGATGCAGTGGGGCATCAAGCTGTTTTCAAACGACGAACTGCGGCAAAAGTTCGTGGATCAGACCGCGCCGCAGGCTGATTATCTGGGCCTGCAAATTCCCGATCCCGAACTGCGTTGGAACGGCGAGCGCGGCCATTACGATTTCGGCCCGATTGATTGGGATGAGTTTTACAACGTGATCAAAGGCAACGGCCCCTGTAACCGCGAACGTATGCGGGTGCGCAGGAAGGCGCACGATGAGGGTGCGTGGTTTCGCGAGGCGCTTGCAGCGCACGCGCAGAAGCGCGCCGCGATAACCGCAGCACAAGGAGCACCATGCTGAACGAGTGGCCTCTCTGGGAAGTATTCATCCGCAGCCAGTCCGGGCTGGCGCACAGGCACGTAGGCAGCCTGCACGCCCCGGATGCGGAGATGGCGATGAACAATGCTCGCGACGTGTATACGCGGCGCAACGAAGGCGTAAGCATATGGGTCGTGCGCTCAGCCGATATTGCGGCGAGCTGCCCTTTCGAGAAGGACTCGCTCTTTGAGCCTGCAAGCAGCAAGGTATACCGTCATCCTACGTTTTATCCAATGCCGGAGGAAGTAAAACACATTTGATCGTCTTCTCGATGTTCGGCTTTGACGCTTGTCTTTGAAGAGGCCCGCGCCGGTTTTTGCAGCTATGCAACCCGAGTCCGCAATTCGGTTCGCATACCTCACGCGCTTTGGCGACACCGCCCTTGTGCTCAGCCAGCGGCTGGCGGAGCTATGCGGCAAGGGACCGGCGCTCGAGGAAGATATGGCGCTGGCCAACACTGCGCTGGATCTGCTGGGCCAGGCGCGCCTTTGGCTGACATACGCAGGTGAAGTGGAAGCGGCCGGGCGCGATGAGGACGCGCTCGCGTACCTGCGCACAGACCGCGAATTCCATAATTTTCTGCTCGCCGAGCAGCCAAACGGCAACTATGCAGAGGTGCTGATGCGCCAGTTCTATTTCGACGTGTGGCACAACCTCGCGCTGGCGAGGCTGGAAAGCTCTCAAGACCCGCGCATCGCAGAGATTGCAGCGAAATCGCACAAAGAGGCCGCATATCACTTGCGCCGCAGCTCCGATCTTATCGTGCGGCTCGGCGACGGCACCGAGGAAAGCCACCAGTTGATGCAAGGCGCGGCAGATGCGCTCTGGCCCTTTACCGGCGAGTTGCTTACCCGAGATTCCATCGATGCCACAATGGCTGCTGGCGGCCATGGTTTCGATCCCGCCGAGCTTGGCGATGAGTGGCACCGTTATGTCGGACAGATCTTTGACGCCGCCACGTTGTGCATGCCGCCGCAGAGCGCATGGATGCACAAAGGCGGCAAACAAGGCTTGCACACCGAACACCTTGGCTATTTGCTTGCGGAGATGCAGGTGCTGCATCGTGAACACCCGGGGGCTGCATGGTAAACGCGACTAGCGCCGGCTGCATCGCGGCACGCCCTACGATCGAAGAGATCTGGTCGTGGCTGCGCGAAGTTGCTGATCCGGAGATTCCGGTCGTCTCAGTCGTCGATCTTGGAATCGTGCGCGACGTGGCATGGAGCCGCGAGAACCCTGAACTGTGCATTGTAGCAGTAACGCCAACATACTCGGCATGCCCGGCGACCTCCGTAATCCAGCACCGCATTTGCGATGAGCTTAAAGCGCACGGAGTGCGCGCACAAATGCAGATTCGGCTTTCGCCCACGTGGACGACGGATTGGATTTCCGAAGAAGGAAAAGAGAAACTGCGGAGCTTCGGCATTGCGCCACCAGCGGGCGCAGTTGCGCCGCATGCAACTGCGGAGCTGCCCGCCCTCAAGACATTGCACCAGCCCCAGATTGCCTGCCCGCGCTGCGGCTCGCGTCGCACCACGGTGATCAGCCAGTTCGGATCGACGCTCTGCAAGGCGCTTTACCGCTGCGACG
>JASIJW010000318.1:0-4528 GCA_030050035.1 Acidobacteriaceae bacterium
CGTTTTTTCGCCGTAACCCACGCGCATTCAATCACTTGTCGAAAGCTAATTTCACAGTTTCACAGCAATAAGCACGCGCGAAACCCTGGCGGTCGACTCACGGCTCGCCAGCGATCTCCGGCTCTGGAATCTTTTCGAACAGCGCGCGATGCACGATGCCGCCGAGTGCTGCGCCGATGATCGGCGCAACCCAGAACAGCCAAAGCTGCGAAATCGCCCATCCGCCGGCGAAGATGGCTGGCCCGGTGCTGCGCGCGGGGTTTACCGAGGTGTTAGTGACCGGGATGCTGATGAGATGAATCAGCGTGAGCACCAAGCCGATAGCAATGGGCGCGAAGCCCTTGGGGGCGCGCTTGTGGGTGGATCCAAGGATGACCAGGAGAAAAAAGAAGGTCATCGTGATTTCGCAAACTATGCATGCGGTCAGCGAGTATCCTCCCGGCGAGTGCGCGCCGTAGCCGTTCGAGGCAAAGCCGGCGTGAACATCGAATCCCGCTTTGCCGCTGGCGATTACGTACAGCACTGCGCTGGCTGCGATGGCGCCCAGCACCTGCGCAATCCAATAAGCCGGCAACTCCGACCATCTGAATCGCCCTCCGGCTGCCAGGCCAACCGTGACCGCGGGATTGATGTGGCAGCCTGAGATATTGCCGATGGTGTAGGCCATCGTCAGCAGGGTGAGGCCAAAGGCGAGTGCGACTCCCACAAAGCCGATGCCCAGTTGAGGGAAGGCCGCCGCCAGCACTGCGGCGCCGCAGCCGCCCAACACTAGCCAGAAGGTTCCGAAAAATTCAGCGATAGCACGACGTCCAAGCGACATGGGCGAGCGCCTCCTCTTGGTGTCGAATCCTGATATTTGAATCTGGCCCGGAAACTGACTTGAAACAGCCGTAGGTGGGAAAGATCAGGCAGTCAACACGATACCACGACACGCAAGCTGGAGGCGCTGGAATTTGGAGAGCTTTTCACCCGGATTTGACGGAAGGCGGTTCGGCCTCACACGTTCTGGCTGATGGAATTCGCGCGGTCGGCCGGGATGCGGCGCAGCACGATGACGGTTCCGGCAAACTCGCCGTCGCTATTCTGCAGGGCCGAGCCGGTGAGCTCGGCCAGCAGAATGGTGCGGTCGCGGCGATTGTGAACTCTGTGAGCGGAGCGCTCGATGGTTTCGAGTTCCTGCACCTGGTCGAGGATGTTCTGGATGGACAACGCATTGTGCTCGCGGCTGATGCGCAGAGCATGGTGAAGCGGCTGGCCCAGTGCTTCAGCCGGAGTGCAGCCGGTGAGAGATGCGGCGGCGGGATTGATGCGCTCGATGCGGCCGTTGCGGTCAGTCACGATGACGGCCTCATTGAGCGCGTCGAGAACGCGGGTGAGGCGCTCCTCGACCTCGTCGACGCGCTGCAGGGCAAGCAGCTCCGGGGTGATGTCGGAACAGACGATGAGGACGCCGGCGATCTCGCCTTGCTCGTCGAAGACCGGGCTGAAGCTGTAGTTCCAGTACGTGTCCTGGAGGAAGCCATCGCGCAGGATGGGGAGGCGCGCGTGGTCATGCGCAACCGTTTCGCCGCGCTCGAGAACTCTGGAGAGTTGCGGGCCGATAATATGCCAGAACTCAGACCAGCACTCGGATGCAGGCCGGCCGAGGAACTGAGGGTGCCTGGGGCCGAGCAAGGGAAGGCAGCTGTCGTTGTAAAACTGCAACATTCGAGAGCCCCACAAAACAAAGCAGGGCGCTGAGCTGTTCAGGATCAGATTCAGGCAAAAGACGAGCGGTAAAGGCCAGGAGTCAATATCTCCCAACGGTGTGGAACCCCAGCGTCGCGAGCGAATGGAACCTGCTACCTTGCCACGGGCGAAGATTCGTTCAGAGCTTTCAAGGAAGGGGTCCTCAGACATGCGTAGCGGATGGGTCACAAAGCCTCCTACTCCACCTTCTCGGCTTTGCGCAGATCTTTTGTCTGGAGAATTTTTCGGCCGGCAGCGTGTGAGCGGGAGAGCCCGGAACCGATTGCTACTTATTGTTGCATGCGTGCAGCGACAGTGGCGAGCGTTCCGCAGTTTTTCTTGGAGAAAGCAGTGAAAAACACAAACTGACGGCCCAAACTCCCAATTAACTTGTGATGCGTTCCAGCAAATATCGGAAGCCTGTCGAGGGGCCCGGATTGGCGGTTACCCCGTTGTTATCTGTCTCTGTGAAAGAGCCCTGCAGTATTGGCGCGCACCTGGTAATGCGCCGCTACGCTTTCCACCCGGCTAAGGAGTCTTCGCGCTTCGGGTTCGAAGACGGGCGTGCAGTAATCGTCGCCGGCGAAACGGCGAACGGCGTCCAGCGAATCGAAAAAGTTGATGACGACGAACTCAGATTCCTTCCGGACGTTCTCTTCCAGTGGGTCGCTTCGCAGTATGTAACCGCCGCGATAGCCGGCGACAGTTTCGAGGCTGGGAAGAACAACGCTGCGCAGCAGGCGCTCGTATGCTTCTGCATCTTCGGGCTTTGTCCAACCGCGCCAGTGACGTGCGATCATGACGGTCCTTTTTGAAGCGAAAACGCCGGAATCGAGCTGGAAATCGGGTCAAAATTCAGGTCGAAAATCGATTCGAAATTCGCGTCTGGGTACAATAGATATGTGAGCATTATGCAGGAAAAAGCTTCCCCTGTTGTGGGATTTGTTTCTCTCGGCTGCCCCAAGAACCTGGTGGATTCCGAGGTGATGATGGGGCTGCTGGATCGGGCAGGGGCGCGGCTGACTGCGCGGCCGGAAGAGGCCGAGATCCTGGTCGTGAATACGTGCAGCTTTATTGATACGGCCAAACAGGAGTCGGTGGACACGATCCTGGAAATGGCGCGGCACAAGACGGCTGGCTCGGCGAAGAAGCTGATCGTAGCCGGATGCCTGGTGGAGCGGTATCGCGACGAGATCCGCAGGAATATTCCCGAGGTGGATGCAGTTGTCGGCACGGGAGAGCTGGAGTCGATTCTGGAGGCGGCGGGAGTGGCGCCAGCACCCGCAGCAACGCCTTCGCCATTTACGATTCTGACGAATGCGCAGGTTCAGGCGAATGCGGGGATCGAGCCGCGTCCGGGGTTGGAATCGAAGTCGGGCACACATAAGGAATTCCGCGCCGAGGGCGATCATCGCGAGCGGCAGGGACGGTTCCGGCGCGATGCGTGGGAGGGTGCGGCGCACCTGCTGCCAACGTATCTTTACGACGAGAACACGCCGCGGCTGCTGGCTACGCCGCGGGCTTCGGCTTATATCAAGATCGCCGAAGGGTGCGACCACCCGTGCAGTTTCTGCGTGATTCCGAATTTGCGCGGCAAATTCCGCTCGCGGCGGTTTGAGTCGGTTGTGGCCGAGGCGCGGCAACTGGTGGCGCGCGGAGTGCAGGAGATCACGCTGATCGGCCAGGACACGACCTGTTACGGCGAAGACCTGGGACTGAAGGACGGGCTGGCTACGTTGCTGGATGAGCTGGCGCGAATCGAAGGGTTGCGCTGGCTCAGGTTCCTGTACGCGTACCCGAACCGCATTACCGGCCGGCTGCTGGAGACGATCGCGAAGCACGACAATATTTGCAAGTATCTCGACGTGCCGCTGCAACACGCCTCGCCTGATGTGCTGAAGCGGATGAAGCGCGGCGCGGGCGCGGAGATTTTTTTGGGTACGCTCGAAAAGGTCCGCGCGGCAGTTCCTGGAATCGCATTGCGCACGAGCTTTATCGTCGGCTTTCCTGGCGAATCGGATCGCGACGTTCTGGTTTTGGAAGAGTTCATTCGTGAAGCCAAATTTGATTGGCTGGGAGTGTTCAGCTACTCCGATGAGGAAGGTTCCGGTGCGCATGCGCTCGAGGGCAAGGTGGCGAAAAGAACAATTGAGGCGCGCAAGCGGCGGCTGATGAAGCTGCAGCAGGGGATTTCGCGGCAGGCCAAGCAGGAGTGGGTGGGCCGCGAGGTGACGGTGCTGGCCGAGGGCGAGAGCGAGGAAACGCCGATGTTGTGGGAGGGCCGCACTGAGTTCCATGCACCGGAGATCGACGGGAAGGTGTATATCAACGATTTTGGCGAGCTGGAAAAGCTTGAGGCGGGCAAGTTCTACCGCGCTGAGATTACCGAGGCGCACGATTACGACGTGGTGGTACGGATCGTAGCAACGGCCTGAGCCTGAATTTTCTGCTTCTCATACCGGCGCAATCCTCGTACGGTCTGCGCATGTCCGTGCCACGGCGTTCGTTCCTGAAATCGGCGGCGGTTTCTCTGCTTCCCGCTACATTGCACCGCGATCCTCCTGGAAATCTTAAGCGAAGCGGTCAAAAACTGCTGGCAGTGTATTCACCGCTTTGCTAGACTGGCGGGCATGAAATCGCGGTCTGTGCGTTTCTCTGCCATCGGCATGCGGCTGTTTGTCTTGAGCGCCGCATTGTGTCTGTGCGCTGCGTTGGCGACAGCGCAGGACTGGGCCATTCAGCGGCTGCAGAAATCGACGCGGCACCAGGAGTGGGTGACGATCCACTCGGGTAACAAGGC
>JASIJW010000319.1:0-4975 GCA_030050035.1 Acidobacteriaceae bacterium
TACGGGCGTGCGATCGATGGGGATCGTGTTTACGACCGCGTCGTTGGGGAAGACGGTGGTGGAGTATCTGGAGTTTGATGACGAGCGACAGGTAGTGCGATCAGAAGCACTGTGGAAGGTGGACTGATACTCTCCTCTGCGTTACCCGCGTCCCGGTGATCTTGATCGCTTGACCCGAAAAGGATGACAGCGGCGCACAAGTAGCGAATCGAAAGTTCCATATTGCCGGCGATGCGTCTTGAATGAGCTTCAGTAGTGCATAGCGCACCTTCCTATGGGAATCTGGCCAAGAGAGCGAAAGCCCACGCGGGGCCAACCGGCGGAGTCTCATTTCTAGTCGACAAAAGTGCAGATCCCCAAGGCCGTCTCGATAAAATGCGACCGGGAGGAACAATGGAACGCTTGGTAAATCGTCTCGTCTGTTGTGCGTTGACGTTAAGTTTGGCGCCGACTGCGGCTCACGCTCAACCGCATCATTCACATGTAGCTGATGCGAAACGTGAGTATGCAGCGATTTTCTCGCACCCCGACAATCCTTGTTCCATGGAGCAGACGACTGCGGGCTATGATGACTGCATCGGCAAAGAACTGGCTTTCACCGAAGCTCATCTCGCCGCTCTCCTGACGGCGGTGCGTGGGATTGCGTCGGACGATGCTCCAGCGTCACCAGCGGAGTCCGCGATGCTCGCTGGAAATACCGAACTGGCGCTAATTAACAACGCAGACGCGGCATGGCGCGAATACCGCGGGAACGTGTGTCGGCTGATGGAAGCAGGGATGGCAGGAGGCAGCGGAGCTGGGGCCACGGGAGACGAGTGCGAATACAGGATGGACCGCCAATACGCCCAGCAGCTCACCGACGCAGTGTACCTGAAAATTCTTGCAGATTAATGCTGCCTGCCTCCAACCACACGAGGACAAGTTGAGATCATGGGCGGTTGGTCGGCAAGCGTGACTTTTGAAAACTATTCGCCCCGGCGTGGCCTTTGGCCTCTGGACAGTTCCCAGCCGTGCCGCTCTTTCTAATTGCCTGTTGTGTCACCGGCATGACATTATCTGCACATTCTTCAGCTCTCAATCTAAATAACTCCGGAGTCAAAAATGGGTCTGAGGCTGTTCCTTCCTCTGCTTGCGCTGATTTCTCTGTCAGGTCTTGCCTCGGGACAGACGGTTGACCTGGGGCGAGACCGCGTGCCCATGACCGTACTGACAGGTCCGTGGAGGTTTCACACGGGCGATAACGCGGCGTGGTCGCATCCCGATTTTGACGACCGCGGCTGGTCATTACTCCGCACCGATCAAAGATGGCCCGCGCAAGGTTACAAAGGCTACGGCGGAATGGCATGGTACCGCCTCCGGATTGAGGTTCCACCCCAATACAGGAATCTTGCTTTCTTCTTACCGAGCGTCGACGATAGCTGCGAGGTATATGCGAATGGAAGGTTGATAGGCGGAATTGGCGGATTGCCTCCCCACCCGCAATTGGTCGATGATCAACGCGCCACGTTTCCCATCCCTGACACTGCTATAGCCGCTGACGGAACGCTGATGATCGCTGTTCGTGTATGGCATTCCCCAGCACTGGCTTCCTTGACAGGAGGCGGCATGTATCCCTCTCCTCGCATCGGAGAGGCTTCGGCAATCGCGGAGTGGCGGCAACTGCAGGTGCGGAATACATTCTGGCAATCAGGAAATGTCTCGCTCGATCTCTTTGGCGACCTGCTTGCAGCGCTCGCGTGCCTGGGACTCTTTGCCATGCGAACGAGAGAGCGCGAATATTTATGGTTTGGATTGAACCAGGCAGCCTGGGCTGCATATCAGGGCGTGCTGCTGCACAACCTCTTCTTCAGGACCCCTTTTATTCCGTGGTCAATTGCTCGGACCTGCCTGTTCGTCCTCGGACTCTACACAGGACTCGAGTTCATTTGTTCATTGGTGGGACAGCGTTCGAAGTGGCTGTATTGGGCCTGCATTCTTTGCGTGTTGGGTATCGCGATTCTGGACTTCCGCGCAACCTTCTTCCATCCCGAAGTTCTACCAGGCCTGCTTTGGGGGTCGTGCGAGGCGGGGTATATGGCTTGCCTCGTCGCGATGTTGTGGCTTGCAGCGCGTGCCGGGAATAAGGATGCGCTGCTGGTGCTGATCCCGCTTGCCCTGCATCTGTTGAATTCGATTGCCATGATTACATCTCACATCCACACGGCGTGGGCGCCGGCCCTCATTCGTTTCGAATTCGGAGGGATTCAGTGGCCGTTTCCGCTGACCATTTACTCAATCGTGGGCGACTTCGAAACGGTCGCAATTGTGATCATTCTGATCCGTCGCTTCGCTCGTTCGCGAAAAGATGAGGAACGCCTGGAATCGGAACTGGAAGCAGCGCGCATCGTGCAACAGGTGCTTTTACCCGCAGAAATCCCATCGATACCAGGGTTTCGGATCGAGAGCATTTATAGGCCGGCCGGTCAAGTCGGTGGGGACTTCTTCCAGATCATTCCTACATCTTCCGGTGGAGCGTTGGTTGCCGTTGGAGATGTGAGCGGGAAAGGTATGCCTGCAGCAATGACTGTTTCACTGCTTGTGGGTACCTTTCGGACACTGGCTCATTACACGCAAAGCCCGTCGGAAATTCTGGCGGCTATGAACCGGCGAATGCTCGCTCGAAGCAAAGACGGGTTCACAACCTGCCTGGTTCTCAGAACAGACAAAGATGGGACCCTGACCTTCGCCAGCGCCGGACACCTGGCGCCTTTTGTAAACGGAGAGGAGCTCGATGTCGAGAATGGATTGCCCCTCGGTGTAAGCGCGGGTTCTACCTACTTGGAATCGACAATCCAACTCAAAGCTGATGCGCAGTTGACCGTTGTTACGGATGGAGTCGTGGAAGCCCGCAGCAAGACTGGAGAACTTTTCGGTTTTGCCCGCACGCAAGGCATCAGCAGCCGGCCAGCCAACGAGATTGCCCGGGTTGCGCAGCTGTTCGGGCAAGAAGATGACATCACAGTAATGACGCTGGCCTGGACCGGCACTCCAGTCACTGCTTGATGTGACTAAGTGAGCTGCTGCCAAGCGTGACCTTTGAAAAATACTCGCCCGGCGCGGCCATTGGGTTCTGGTCAATTCTTAGTAGTCCCCGCCCGTCTTCTTATGGCCGTGCCTTACGGTTTGACCCGCAACCCCGCCAGAAATCCATCCGCATCGCGGGTATTGAGCACGTCTTCGGCTGTGAGCCAGGCGCGACGAAGTTGGCGGATGCCGTACTCCATTTTGCCGATCACACTGGTCGTATGCGCGTCGGTCGAAATGACGACGCGGCAGCCAAGCTCTTTTGCCAGGCGCAGGTCGCGGTCGCACAGGTCGAGCCGTTCTGGGGCGGCGTTGTGCTCCACCGCTACACCTAACTCTGCGGCCCGGCGCAGCACGGCGCCAGTGTCCATGGCGAATGGCTCGCGGCGCAGGAGCAGGCGACCGGTGGGGTGGCCGAGAATGCGCACGTAGGGGTTCTCGATGGCCCGCAGCACTCGCGCCGTCATCTCCTCCTGCGGCTGGTCAAATCTTGAATGCACGCTGGCGATCACCACGTCCATCTGCGCCAGCACCTCGTCGTCGAGATCGAGCGCGCCATCGGCCAGGATGTCGACCTCGATGCCGCAGAAGACACGGATGCGGCCTTTCATCTGCGAGTCGATCTCGCGGATGCGCGCAATATGTTCCAGAGCGCGCTTCTCATCGAGACCGCCGGTCATGGCCAGCGCCTTGGTGTGGTCGGTGATGGCGATGTAGCTGAGCCCGCGAGCCGCCGCAGCCTCGGCCATTTCGACGATCGAGTTGCGGCCGTCGCTGGCGGTGGTGTGCATGTGCACATCGCCACGTATGTCGGCCTGCTCGATCAGCTTCGGAAGGCTGTGGCGCGCGGCGCTCTCGATCTCGCCAAGATTCTCGCGCATCTCGGGCGGCATCCAGTCCATGCCAAGCGCGGCGTAGATCTCTTCCTCCGTTGCGGCGGCTACGGGCGTGTTGCCCCCCGCGTCCGAATCCGCGTCCGAATCCCCGTCCGAATCCCCGTCCGAATCATTGACCCGCGCCAGCGCCCACTCGCTGAGCGTATAGCCCATTTTGAGCGCGCGCTGGCGCAGCGAGACATTGTGCGCCTTGGAGCCAGTGAAGTATTGCAGCGCCGCGCCGTAGGAGGCCGTGGGCAGAAGGCGCACATCTACCTGAAGGCCGCCCTGAACATGAAAGCTGACCTTGTTCTCACCTTTGGCGATTATGTCGTGGATGCCGGGATAGGCGGCAACGTATTCGACTGCTTCGGCAGTCTGTCCGGGTGAGCAAGCGGGTCCCGTGGCCAGCAGGTCGAGATCGCCTACGGTGTCGCGGCCGCGGCGCAGCGAGCCCGCCGGCGTGACCTTTTCGATGCCGGGAAATTCGAGCAGGTAGGCGGCGATGCGGCGTGCCTCCTGATCGGCAACGTCGATGCGGCAGCGGCCCGCGGAGCGGCGGTAATCCTCAATCCCCTTGCGGAGCTTTTCAAGCTGTTTGGCGCCGATGCGGGGCAGGCCCTTGAGCCGGTCGTCCTCGATAGCTTCTGCGAGCTTGTCGATACTGGAAATCTGCGCGGCATCCCAGAGGAGCGCGACCGTCTTGGGTCCCATGCCCGGGAGCCTGAGCAGCTCAAGAACGCTGGCGCCGTAGCGGGCGAGGAGTTCGTCGCGCAGTGGAAAGGAGCCAGTGGCAGCGATGGCTTGCAGATTGGCGGCCATGCTCTTGCCGATGCCGGGAATTTCGAGCAGACGCTTGATCTCAGCCGCGGCTGCCATCAGGTCAACGGTGGTCTGCTCCGCAGCTTCGGCGGCGCGGCGATAGCTGCGCACACGAAAACTGTCGGCGCCATCAATTTCCATCAGATCGGCCGTTTCGTCAAGCAGACGAGCTACTGCGCGATTATCGACACGGTTCTCCATTGCGAGCTCTCTGC
>JASIJW010000320.1:0-2869 GCA_030050035.1 Acidobacteriaceae bacterium
AGTCGTCCGGCCCCGACCTGAGCAGGGTCGAGGCTGGCGCGGCAATATTCAGCGGAAACTGTGCGGTCTGTCACTCGATAAAGCCAGGTGAAAAGTTGGTAGGGCCGAGCCTTTATGACGAAACAGCAGGCGCTCATCCCCGCATGACGGATGCACAGGTGCAGGCAATCGTTCTCAGCGGGGAGGGGCGGATGCCCAGTTTCAAGGGTACACTGAGCTCTGAGAATACGAGGAAGTTGCTTGCATACCTTCGAACACTGGACCACTCAAGTCCCCACTGAAATTGCGAGCCATCGGGACACAGATATGCGCGTCCATCACGGAGCCCGCCGGCCATGCTGCTCCGGAACTCTTCCTCAGGTAGCCGTCGATTGCCAGATTGCCAGATCAATACGTATTTTCGCGAGCCGCAGGCCGTCTATATGAACCTTTATCAGCCTTCGACCTGGATTAATACTCGCGATTTGACCTGATTCTCGAGGTATATGGCCGGCCAAAGTCCAAACCGAAGAGAGTTCGTGCAGGCGCTGTCGCTGGCGGCTGTGGCCAGCGGAACGCTCGGATTTTCCCGGTGGTCCTTCGCCTTTGATGGGCAAAGCGCAGGCCCCGGGAATGTCGGCGATTCCGGCAGCCTAATCGCTGACAAAACATATCTACCTCAATTCTTTTCTTCGCAGGAATACCGCACGATCGAAGTTCTGACGGAATTGATTATTCCAAGCCATGACGGCCCGGGCGCGAAGGAGGCCGGAGTTTCAGAGTTCATCGATTTCATGGTGAGCCGGGACGCCTCCCTGCATGAGCCGTTTCGCAATGGGCTCAGATGGCTCGACAATGCGGCGGGCCACGGGCAGTCGTTTGCACGCTTGCACCAAGCGGAACAGACGCAACTCCTCGACCGGCTTGCCTACAAGAAATTTCAGCGCGCGCAGGAGAAATCCGGACAGGAGTTCTTCCTGCTGGTGCGCCGATATACCGTCATGGGCTTTTATACAACAAGGATCGGCCTCGAAGCTCTCGATTATCCGGGGTTAAAGTTTTACGCAACATCTCCCGGGTGCCCATCTGCGCACTCCGGGCACACGGGATCTGAGGGGTGAAGTGTGACTGAGTTTGATGTGATCGTGATTGGCACGGGCGCAGGCGGCGGGATGACGATAAAGACCCTTTGTGAAGCGGGCCTGAAGGTCTGCGCCATTAACGCCGGGCGCAAGCTCGATCCGGCGAAAGACTTCCAGAACCACCGCATGCCCTACGATATGCCTTTTCGAGGTTTTGGATCGCCGCAGCAACGAGCTCAAAGCGTAGGCTACATGGATAACGAATATGTGCCGAATATATGGGAACACGACCTTGCCTACTCCACCGCGCCCGGCACCCAGTGGACATGGCCGCGCTGCTTCGCGGTAGGAGGCAAAACCAACTTCTGGGGTCGTTCGTCGGCCCGTTTTGCCGAGATTGATTTCAAGGCTGCCTCCCGCGATGGTCTTGATGTCGACTGGCCTGTCAGTTATGAGGAAATCGCGCCCTATTATTCGCGCATTGAGCGAATGATCGGCGTGGCAAGCACAGTGCAGAACCGTCCCTCCAACCCTGACGGCGAGTACCTGCCGCCTATTCGCTTCCGCTGCCGAGATTACATTATCCAAGCAGCCGCCAAGAAGGCGGGCATCCCATATCTTCCAGACCGATTTGCCCAGCTTACGGTGCCCTATGCCGGGCATCCCGCCTGCCATTACTGTGGCAACTGTACAAATGGATGCGATGTAGGTGCGTTTTTTTCTTCGCCCTACTTCTTGCTGCCGAACGCTCACGCTACTGGAAACCTGGAACTACGAACCAATGCTCTGGCGCGAGAGATTCTTGTAGACAGCAATGGCGCCGCCCGGGGCGTTGCCTATGTGGATCGTGTCACCCGTCAGGAAGTTGAGGTGTATGGAAAGGCGGTAGTAGTCGCCGCCTCCTGTGTCGCAACTGCGCACATTATGTTGAATTCCAAGTCACGGCACTGGCCAAATGGAATTGCCAACTCCAGCGGTCAGCTCGGGCGTAACCTCTGTGATCAACTGTACGGAACGACAGCCTATGGTTATTTGCCGCAGTTATTGGGAACGCCTAGTTTTCCTGACAATGTATCCGGGGCATCAGTGGCATGGCTGCCGCGCTGGCAGAATCTCAACAGCCCGACGGAAGAGAGTTTCCTACGCGGTTACTCGATGTACCCCGATGGTGGATGCGAAGAATTTCCTGCCTACTACGACGACATCGAGGGATATGGCCGCTCCTATAAGGCAGAAATAAAACGCCGTTATCCAACGCCTCTCAGTTTCTATGTGCAGGCCCCCTCGCAACGGTCCGACAAGAACTTTGTCGATATTGATCCGGACAAGAACAACATCTACGGAATACCCGAGGTCCGCTTTCACTTCGAGTGGGATGACAACACCCTAAAGATGTGGGAACATGCCAAACAGGCCAGCGAAGATATATTCAAAATGGCAGGCGCAGTGTATCAGGGACACGGCGAGATCCAATCCCCAGGAACCAGCCTGCATGAAACAGGAACATGCCGTATGGGAAATGACCCAAGGCATTTCGTGACTAATCGGTTCGGTCAAACGCACGATGTACCGAATCTTTATGTCTGTGACGCCAGCGTGTTTTTGAATTGTACGGATAAAACGACGACTCTTTCTATCCTCGCTTTTTCTCTGCGGACTTCTGAATACATCCTGCAGAACTTCAAGGCAGGCACGCACAAGAGCAAGGCCGCCTAGTGGCCTATGTGGGTCAATTGGCAGATTCCGGTCATTTCATGCCTGATCCAGAAGTTACTTCTTCGCCCAGCCTCTCTGAGGCAATGGAATAG